>NZ_CFHWAF010000019.1:0-43629 GCF_984452065.1 Hoeflea sp.
AGCACGACGCATTCGCCGGCCGCGACTGAAAAATTGACGTCCGCGACAACCGGCAGGCAAATGCCGTCGCGAAGATGCATGGTGAAGCTCTTGGAGACTTCCGAAACAACGAGAGGCGTCGGCATAAGGCGCTCCTAAACCTGCAGGATCGATGAAACGAGCAATTGCGTGTAGGGCTCGCGCGGATCGTCGAGAACCCGGTCGGTCAGCCCGTGCTCGACAACGGCCCCGCCCTTCATCACCATCATCCGGTGCGACAGCAGGCGCGCCACGGCAAGATCGTGGGTGACGACGATGGCGGCGAGCCCCAGATCGTTGACGAGGCCGCGGACCAGATCGAGCAGCCGCGCCTGGACGGACACATCCAGACCGCCCGTCGGCTCGTCCATGAAAACGAGGCGCGGTCCGGTGACGAGATTGCGCGCGATCTGCAGGCGCTGGCGCATGCCGCCGGAAAAGTCGCGCGGCTGGTCGTCGATGCGATCGGTCTCGATCTCGACCCGGCCAAGCCACTGAGTTGCCGTTTCGCGGATGTTGCCATAGTGGCGCTCGCCGATGGCCATCAGGCGCTCGCCGACATTCGCGCCCGCCGAAACGGTCATGCGCAGGCCGTCCGCCGGGTTCTGATGGACAAAACCCCAATCGGTGCGCATCAGGAACCGGCGCTCGGCCTCGCCCATGCGGTAAAGATCGCGCAACTGGCCGTCGCGCATCCGGTATTCGACCGTGCCCGAGGTCGGCGGCAAACGCGTGGAGATGGCATTGAGGAGTGTCGTCTTGCCGGATCCCGATTCACCGACAACCGCCAGGATCTCGCCCGGCCAGAGTTCAAAGGATACATCCTGACAGCCGACGCGGCTGCCGTAGAATTTGGTCAGCGCACTGACCCGCAACAGGGGCAATTCACTCATCTGCCGTCTCCAGACCATCCTCAGCCATAAGGCCTCTGTGACCTTCCTCGCGCCGTTTCTCGCAATAATCCGTGTCGGAGCAGACGAACATCCGCCCGCCCCGATCGTCGAGGATGACCTCGTCCAGATAGACGCCGGCAGCCCCGCACAGGGCGCAGGGCTCTTCGAAATGCTGGATTTCGAAGGGGTGGTCCTCGAAATCAAGGCTGACCACGTCGGTGTAGGGCGGGATGGCATAGATGCGTTTTTCCCGGCCCGCGCCGAAGAGCTGCAGCGCCTCGGAGCGATGCATTTTCGGATTGTCGAATTTGGGCGTCGGCGACGGGTCCATCACATAACGCCCTTCCACCTTGACCGGATAGGCGTAGGTGGTGGCGATATGGCCGTTCTTCGCAATGTCTTCATAGAGTTTCACATGCATGAGCCCGTATTCCTCGAGCGCGTGCATCTTGCGGGTTTCCGTCTCGCGCGGCTCGAGGAAGCGAAGCGGCTCGGGGATCGGGACCTGATAGACGAGGACCTGCCCTTCACTGAGCGTTTCCTCCGGAATCCGGTGCCTTGTCTGGATGATCGTCGCCCTGGCCGTGCTTGTCGTCACGGCGACATCCGCAACCTTCTGGAAAAAAGCGCGGATCGACACGGCGTTGGTGGTGTCGTCGGCGCCCTGGTCGATGACCTTCAGGGTATCGTCCGGGCCGAGGATCGAAGCCGTGACCTGCACGCCGCCCGTGCCCCAGCCGTAAGGCATCGGCATTTCGCGGCTGGCGAAGGGAACCTGATATCCGGGAATGGCGATCGCCTTCAGGATGGCGCGCCGGATCATGCGTTTCGTCTGCTCGTCGAGATAGGCGAAATTATAGGTGGCCAACTGCGCGTGGGTGTTCATTCGGCAGCCTCCAGTTTGTTGTCCGGCTTGTCTCGGCCGGCCTCATATTCGCTGCGCATGCGGCGCACGAGGTCAAGCTCCGCCTGGAAATCGACATAGTGCGGCAGCTTCAAATGCTCGACAAAACCGGTCGCCTGCACATTGTCGGAATGGGAGATGACAAATTCCTCATCCTGCGCCGGTGCCGTCAGATCCTCGCCAAGCTCCTCGGCACGCAAGGCACGGTCGACCAGCGCCATGGCCATGGCCTTGCGCTCGCTCTGGCCGAAAACCAGACCATAGCCGCGGGTAAACTGCGGCGGCTGCTTGGCCGATCCCTTGAACTGGTTGACCATCTGGCATTCGGTGACCCGCAACCGGCCGAGGCTGACGGCAAAGCCGAGCTCCGGCACGTCGATCTCGACCTCCACTTCGCCGATGCGAATCTCTCCGGCGAAGGGATGGCTGCGGGCATAGCCGCGCTGTGTCGAGTATCCGAGGGCAAGCAGAAAGCCTTCGTCGCCGCGCGACAGCGCCTGCAGGCGGACATCACGCGTCATGGGAAACTCCATCGGCTCCCGGGTCAGATCGCCGGTGCTGTGGTCGTGCGGCAGTTCGCCGTCCTCTTCGATCAGCCCCTCACCGGCGAGAATTTCCGACACGCGCGGCGTGTGCTCCGTCTTGCGGTCGCGCGTCTCGGGCACGTCAACATCGCTTTCGTGCATGAGTTCGGGGTCGAGCAGCCGGTGGGTATAATCAAATGTCGGACCAAGCAGCTGGCCGCCCGGCAGGTCCTTGTAGGTCGCCGATATGCGCCGTTCGATCAGCATTGTGCCGGTATCGACGGGCTGGCTGTAACCGAAACGCGGCAATGTGGTGCGATAGGCGCGCAGCAGGAAGATGGCTTCGATCATGTCTCCGCGCGCCTGCTTGAAGGCCAGAGCCGCCAGTTCGCAGTCGTAGAGCGATCCCTCGGACATGATCCTGTCGACGGCAAGCCCCAGTTGCCCGACGATCTGATGAATATGCATCGAT
This sequence comes from Hoeflea sp., assembly GCF_984452065.1. Classification (NCBI taxonomy): domain Bacteria; kingdom Pseudomonadati; phylum Pseudomonadota; class Alphaproteobacteria; order Hyphomicrobiales; family Rhizobiaceae; genus Hoeflea; species Hoeflea sp. Next base: position 2,812 of record NZ_CFHWAF010000019.1, read on the forward strand.
GGGACGGAACGGTCGCCGCGCCTGCGGTCGGCCAGCAGCCGGTGTGCGTTTTCGATGGCGGCTTCACCGCCTTTGACGGCTACATACATGGTGCGCTCACCTTCCCTTTTCGATCTTGACCGTCCGCGGCAGGGCGATCACGCCCTCGGGCGCCGCAAGCAGCACGTCGACGCCGCGCGGAAACCGCAGCCGGTTGGCGGTCCACTGGTCCATAAACCGGTCCGGCAGGCCCGCCGGCGAAATGCCGTTGCGGTCGCGAATGCCCGGCCCGGTCAGGAACAATTCGGGGCCTCCGGACAGGGAGTCGATCTGCAGGATGACCGTGGTCGAGCGGTCGGGATATTCCTGTGTGCCCTGCGAGAAACTTTCCAGCGACGGAAATGCCGCAGCGTCGGAGACGATAGCCAAGTCCGCATCAAGCGCCTCCCGGGTCATGGGCGCCGATGTATTGAATGCAATCCATCCCGCAACCGCTTCGCTGCGCGTGAGCGCCTGATCAAGCCAGATGCGCGTGTCGTGATCGAACAGCGTCGCCGCAATTGCGCCAACGACGGGCGAAAGCGGCGCGGGCGGCTCCGTCAGGCCGGCCACGTCGGCAATTTTTCCGGGGCGGGCCATCGCCTCCATCACCCGTCTGAAAACCGTCTGGGCGTCAAAGACCGGATCAGCCAGACCGCCCTGAATCACGGACGAATCGCTTGCTTGCGTCATCGCCATCAGTCCTCTCCCCGGACCATGGTAAAGAAGTCGACCCGGGTCGCGGCGGTTTCCTCCTGCCTGCATTTGTCCTCGGCATGGAGGCGCTTGCGGACAGGATGGATGACATCGTTTTCTACCTGCCGCCGCAGCGCCTCGTCCTGCCAAAGCGCATCGAACAGTGCTGCGTGCCTGACCTTTTCCTTGTCGGTTCCGAGCGCGTAGGCGTGGCCGATGCGGCCACCCGCGAGCCGGACGGTCGCACGGGTGACGGTCGCCTCGCCGAAATTGAAAGGAGCGCCGCCGCCGCCGATGCGCCCGCGCAGCATGACAAGGCCGGTTTCGGGCCCGCGCACGGCGTCGAAGTCCAGCCTTTGCGGCCACCGGCCCCAGGCATCCATCAATTCTTCCCGCGTCGCGCGGGCAAGAACGGCCATGGCTTCCTTGCGCGCCGACTGAAGCGCCTTTGCCGATCCCGAGTCCGGCGACAGGCTTGTTGGTTGAGTCACTCTTTTCTCCATATTTGTCTATTTATCTAGACAATTAGACATCTTACACTTATCCCTATAGCGCAAAAATGACTGCCGTGTGACAGGGAATCGGAAAATCGATGGAATTTGTGCAAAGACGCAGCGGGATTTCGCTTTGGCGGCAGATCGCCGATCAGATCCGCATCGCAATCAGCAATGGCGAGTTCGAGGAGGGCGGCGCGCTGCCGGGTGAGCTTGCTCTGGCAAAGCGTTTCGAGGTCAACCGTCACACGGTGCGCAGCGCCATTGCCTCGCTTGCCCGCGAAGGCGTGCTGCGGGTCGAACAGGGTCGCGGCACCTTCATTGCCCGGCACACGAAGCTGCAATATCCGATCGGCCGCCGTACGCGCTTTTCCGCCGGCCTTGCCGGCCAGATCAGGTCGCTCGACGGCTATCTCAAATCGCATACGAGCGAGGGCGCGGCGGGCAATGTCGCGCGCGGCCTTGCCCTTGAGCCGGGGGCACAGGTGCTGCGGCTCGAGCGGGTTTCGTCAGCCGACGGCGTGCCGATTTCGCGTGGTGTGAGTTGGGTCGATGCCGCCAGGTTCCCTGATTTCGCGGACCGTTACGAAAGCAGCAAATCCATTACCGCCGTCCTGAACTCATACGGGATCGCGGATTATGTGCGTATCTCGACGCGCATTTCGGCCCACCATGCCGACCCGGCAACACTCGAAGACCTGAAACTGTCTCCGGGCGCCATCGCCTTGCGCACCGAGGCCGTCAATGCGGAGGTCGAGGGGCAGCGCCTGGAATATTCCCATACCTATTTCGCAGCCGATCGGATCGAACTGGACATCGATCATACAGCCGTTGCGGCCGCGTTGTGATCAGCGCAGATGCGTGTCTAACCCGAAGCTGTGGGGCAATGACGGGCAGCGCCCGTCAAGAGCGATATCGAGGGCGCAGGCCGCCATTTTATGGGCGATACCGAATGTGATCTTGAAGCCGCCGGTTGCCACCGTTACCCGCTCATGGTCCGGAGCAGGCCCTATCATCGGATCGCGGCGCACCGCCTTGGGGCGGAGCCCCGCCCAGCGCTCGAGGACAGCGGCGCCTTCAAGCGCCGGACACAGGCGGGCCGCAGCATGGATGACCTCGTCCAGCTTTGCATCGGTGGCGTGGCCGTCTTCAAATTCGCTCTCGCTGGTGCTGCCGACCGCCACCGTGCCCACCGCATGGGGCACGGCGTAAATACCGTCGGCAAAGACCAGCGGCAGATCGGCATCGATGCCGGCATCGATCAAGGCGGTCTGACCCTTGACCGGCTTGCCGTATCTTGCCGGCGGCCGGTCCGTCAGCCTGCCCAGAAGGCCGAAGGTCTCATAACCGGCGGCGAGGACGATGTGGCCGGCGTCGATATGAGCGCCGGATGCCGTCCTGACGCTGCCGGAGCGGTCATCGAGGTCCCGCAGGCCGTCGCCCTCGATCATCCTCACCTTGCCGTCGAGGCTCGCGGTGAGCGCCATAACATAGTTGCGGGGGCTGACACGCGCCGAAAGCGTCTCGTGGACAAAGCCGCTCGGTCCGCTTGCCGCGTCGGGCCAGCCCGGCTCGGGCGGGTTGTCGCAAACCGTCCAGGTGTAGCCGGATGTTTTGCTGTCCCAGACCTCCTGCGCCTTGCCCGCCCGCTCGATGGCCAGTTCCCGGTGATGCGGCTTTATCAGCGGAATGATCCGGCCGCAGCGGCGATAGCCACAGGCAAGACCGGTCTCCGCCTCGAGCTTTTCGACCTCGCGCTCAAGGCTTGCGAGCGCCTCGAACTGGAACTGTTTCTTGGGGTTCCACTGCTCGGGCATATGCGGCATCAAGGCACCCAGCAGCCCGCCGCTGGCGCCGGCTCCGACCGCACGCGCCTCGAGCACGATCACCTTCAACCCGCGGGCGGCGGCGAGGCGCGCGGTCCACAGGCCGACCACGCCGGCACCGGCGACAAGAAGGTCGCAAGACAAACGGTCCCGGTTGGTTGTATAGGGCTGTGAATTCCTGTTGGTCATGGAAGCGGTCCATGGACGAAAAAAACGAGAGCGGCACCGCCGCGACAATCGAATGGCACGACGGTGATATGCCCTATTCGCCCGAATTTGGCGATCATTTTTATTCGCGCGCCGACGGCCGGGGAGAGTGCGGACATGTCTTTGTCGGCGGCAACGGGCTGCCGGCGCGCTGGCAGGGCAAGAGCGCTTTCACGGTCGCCGAACTCGGCTTCGGGACCGGCCTCAATTTCGCCGAGACCTGGCGTCAATGGTCGCGGGACGACCGGCGCAGCGGCCGCCTGACCTTCGTCAGCTTCGAGCAATATCCGCTTTCGGCATCCGAGATCGACCGGGCGCTCGGGGCCTGGCCGGACATCGACGCACAGCGCACGGACCTTGTCCGGTCCTGGCCGCCGAAGCCGGACGACATCGTTCGTATCGATTTTGCCGCCGCCGTCACGCTTGAGGTGCATATTGGCGGGGCCCATTTCTGCCTTTCGAAATGGCAGGGAGCGGCCGATGCCTGGTATCTCGACGGGTTCGCGCCGGCACGGAACCCGGACATGTGGTCGCGGGAACTCATGCCCGCCGTCTTCGACCATACGAAGCCGGGCGGGACATTCGCCACCTATACGGCCGCGGGCTGGGTGCGCCGAAATCTGGAGGCAGCCGGTTTCGAGGTTGAGAAGCGCCCGGGATATGCCGGCAAACGGGACATGACAATCGGCCGGCGTGTCATTTAGAAACGGCTGCCTATAGGCATCAAAAAAACCGCGGACAGCCCTGCCCGCGGGTCTCTTGACAATGATCAGCCGCGATCAGCGGTAGTCGTAGTTGCCGTTGCTCCACTCGTACCAGACATAGCCCGGCAGCGAGACGTCACCCTTTTCGTCGAAGCTGAGCTCACCCAGAACGGTGTTGAACGAGCCGTCATTGAGCGCCGGGATCACCTTGTCCGGCTCCGCCGTTCCGGCAGCCTCGGCGGCCTGCGCCCAGGCCTGGATAGCGGCATAGGTGTAAAGCACATAGCCTTCCGGCTCGATGCCCTTGTCGCGGAACTTCTTGACCACGTCGGCGGCCACATCGCTCTTGCGCGGGTCGGGCGAGAAGGTCATCAGCGTGCCCTGCCCGGCGTCACCGGTGATGGACCAGTATTCGTCCGTCACCAGGGCGTCGCCCGACACAAGCTGGGTGCTCATGCCCTGATCGCGCATCTGGCGCACGATGAGACCGGCTTCGGTGTGATAGCCGCCGACATAGGCGACATCGATGGCTTCCTGCTTCATCTTGGAAACGAGAGCCGTGTAGTCCTTTTCACCGGCCGTGTAGGCCTCGTACATCTTTGCGGAGCCGCCAAGATCCTCAAGAACGGCCTTGGTCGCGTCCGCCAGACCCTTGCCGTAGGCGGTCTTGTCGTGAAGGATGGCGATGTTCTTGCCCTTGAATTCTTCGGCAAGAAGACCGCCGGCAACAAGGCCCTGCTGGTCGTCACGGCCGCACACGCGATAAACGTTCGGGCCGCCTTCGTCGGTCAGTTTCGGGTTGGTCGAGGCCGGCGATATCTGGATGATGCCTTCTTCCTCATAGACCTTGGAGGCCGGGATCGACGAACCGGAGCAGAAATGCCCGGCCATGAAAACGACGCCCTTCGACACCATCTGGTTGGCAACCGCAACGGCCTGTTTCGGGTCACAGGCATCGTCGCCGACGCTGAGGACCAACTGTTCGCCATTCACGCCTCCGGCGGCGTTGATGTCCTCTACAGCCTGCTCGGCACCCGCTTTCATCTGCGCACCGAAACTGGCGTACTGACCGGTCATCGGGCCTGCGGTCGCGATTTCGATGTCAGCCCAGGCCGTTCCCGTGGCCATGCCGACACTGAATGCAAGTGCGGTTGTTGCAAGTAGATATTTCTTCATTTCATTTCTCCCGTGATCGTCCTTTTCGGATGGAGTTCCATCCTTGGGGGGACTCAACCCCAAACTGAATAAAATTTCAATTCCAATTATCTAGACGCATTACTCCATCAACTTTGTCTTCTTTTCACGCCAATTGAGCGGGCCGGCGCGTTCGTAAAGCCAGCTGTACTGCGTCACCATCTGGCGCACGCGCGTGACGCGGTAACCCAGAAGCGCGGCGGCAATGAGGACTGCCGCGTCCACCGCATAATAGTGCAGCGTCAGCAGCGCGCTGTCGAAGAGCGCGAAGTGGAAAAACCGCACCACCGCCGCCAGAAGCAGCATATACAAGATGGGCTGGATGATCGGGCGCCAATGCATGGCGAGCGCACGGCCGGCCATGAAGCCGGCGCCTCCGCCGATGATGACATCGAGGAACAGGAAGGTCATGAAGCTGGTGTCCCACAAAATGCCCATCAGTGCGCGCCCCCTTCCAGATAGGCCGCGCGCACTTCCTCGCGGGCGAGAAGTTCCGCGCCGGTCCCGCTCATCGTTATCTTGCCGTTGACGATCACATGCCCCTGATGGGCGAGCTTGAGCGCGTGGTAGGCGTTCTGCTCGACGAGGAAGACCGTCAGGCCCTGGTTCCGGTTGAGCTCCTTGATGACCTCGAAGATCTGCTTGACGACAAGCGGTGCGAGCCCGAGCGACGGTTCGTCCAGAAGCAGCAGCTTCGGCCGGGCCATCAGTGCACGCGCAATGGCCAGCATCTGCTGTTCGCCGCCCGACAGCGTGCCGCCGCGCTGGTCCTTGCGGTCCTTGAGGCGCGGGAACAGCTCAAAGGCCCGTTTCACATCCTCATCAAAATGCTCCGCGTCCGCGACCGCCGCGCCCATCATCAGGTTCTCCATGACCGTCATGCGCGGAAAAATGCGCCGGCCCTCGGGCGACTGGGAAATCTGCAGGCGCATGATTTCATGGGTCGGAAGGCGGGTGATGTCCCTGCCGTCATAGACAATCCGGCCGCGCGCGGCGTGCGGCTCACCGCAGACGGTCATCATCAGCGTCGACTTGCCGGCGCCGTTGGCGCCGATCAGCGTGACGATCTCGCCTTCATGGACATCGAGCGTTATGCCGCGCAGCGCCTGGATCTTTCCATAGAAGGTCTCGACATCGCGAATCTGGAGCAGAGGAGGCTTACTCATGTGCGTGCCTCCGCCGCTGTTTCCTCGATCTCGTGTTCGACCGCATCGACCTCCTCGTCCTCGACACCGAGATAGGCCGCGATCACCTTGGGGTCGTTGCGCACCTCGTCCGGCGTGCCGTCCGAGATCTTCTCTCCGTAGTCGAGGACAACGACATGATCGGAGATTTCCATCACCACGTTCATGTCGTGCTCGATCAGCAGGATGCCGGTGTCCCTTTCCTCCCTTACGAACATAAGCAGTTTGTTGAGTTCATCGGATTCGGCCGGGTTGAGGCCGGCCGCCGGCTCGTCGAGGCACAGAAGCTGCGGATCGGTGCACATGGCGCGCGCGATCTCCAGCTTTCGCTGTTCGCCGTAGGGCAAATCGGCGGCGGCATCGTCGGCGCGGTGGATGAGGTTGATATGATCGAGCCAGTATTCGGCAAGCTCCACCGCTTCCCTTTCGGCGCGCTTGAAGCTTGCAATGCCGAATATGCCGCCGATCGTCTGCTTCGAGGCGCGCATCAGCGGATTGTGCTGCGCCACCATGAGGTTTTCCAGAACCGTCATACCGCCGAACAGTCTGATGTTCTGAAAAGTACGCGCGACGCGGGCTTCCCGGGTGATGCGGAAATCGTCCATGCGCTCAAGCAGGAACTTCTCGCCGCCCTTGCGGTGCATGGTGATGCGGCCCTCGGTCGGCTTGTAGAAGCCGGTCAGGCAGTTGAAGACCGTTGTCTTGCCGGCGCCGTTCGGTCCGATCAGCGCCGTGATCTCGCCGCACGCCGCCGTCATCGACAAATCGTTGACGGCCAGAAGGCCGCCAAAGCGCATGCTCAGATGCTCGACCGTCAGCAGCGCGGTTTTTTCGGTCACCGTCATCTCAGTGGCCCTCCCCTTGCGCGACCATGTCCGCGGACACGGCCTTCTTCTGCTTGAGGAAGATCGAGGGTTCGCGGGTCGCGATCAGCCCGCGCGGCCGCCAGATCATGATCATCACCATGGCGAGGCCGAAGATCAGCATGCGGTACTGTTCGGCCTCGCGGAAAATCTCAAAGCCGCCGATCATGGCGACGGACGCGATGACGACGCCGATCTGCGAGCCCATGCCGCCGAGCACCACGATGGCGAGGATGAGAGCCGATTCGATGAAGGTGAAGCTCTCCGGCGAAATGAACCCCTGGCGGGTGGCGAAGAACGAACCGGCGAAGCCGGCGAACATGGCACCGGTGGCAAATGCCGTCAGCTTGACCGACGTGGTGTTGAGCCCCAGCGAGCGGCAGGCGATCTCGTCCTCGCGCAGTGCCTCCCAGGCGCGCCCGATGGGCAGCCTGCGCAGGCGGATGGTGACGAAGTTCGTTATCAGTGCCAGAACGAGGATCAGGAAATAAAGGAAGACGATGCGGTGCATCGAGGAATAGTCGAAACCGAAGACATCCGCGAACCCGCCCTCACCGCGCTTGAACGGGATACCAAAAAAGCTCGGACGCGGGATGCCTGAGATCCCGTCCGGACCGCCGGTGAACTGGTACCAGTTCAACAGGACGACGCGGATGATCTCGCCGAATGCCAGCGTGACGATGGCCAGATAGTCGCCGCGCAGCCTGAGGACGGGAAAGCCGAGAATGATGCCCCAGAAGGCGGCCAGGATGCCGGCGAGCGGAAGGCATATCCAGAAGGACAGGCCGAAATACTGCGCAAGCAGCGCGTAGGAATAGGCGCCGACGGCGTAGAAGGCCACATAGCCGAGATCGAGAAGACCGGCGAGCCCGACGACGATGTTCAGCCCCCAGCCCAGCATGACGTAAGTCAGGATGAGGATGCCGAGATCAAGCAGGTAACGGTCCGTGAACGGCAGGAACGGAAAGACCACCGCGAAGAGAAGGAACAGCGGCACCGCCACCTTGCCGATCCTCGACAATACGGAGGCGTAACCGGTCTGCAGCGCCTGCGGTATCAAGGTCCGGTCCGACCCGGCCGGCCGTCTCCATACGGTTAGCAGCAGGATCAGTCTTCCGATGACCACGGCGGCGATGATGTAGAACGCCTCCTCAAAGCGCAGGACAAGAGAAAGGCCACCGGTCGCGGTTTCCGTCTTGAACGCGATGGTGGATCCGAAGATCGCCGCGCCGAGCAAGGCTGTGATCGCCAGATCCTTGCCGATTTCGGCGATATCGAGGCGGCTCCCGCCACCGGTAGCGGCTTGTGCGACGTCCGCCATCAGACCTTCTCAACCTCGGGCTTGCCGAGGAGGCCCTGCGGCAGGAAGATCAAGACAATGGCCAGCATCGAGAAAGCCGCCACATCCTTGTATTCGACCGAAAAATAGGCCGACCAGAGTGTTTCGATAAGCCCGATGAGGAGGCCGCCGAGCATCGCCCCGGGCAGTGAGCCGATACCTCCGAGAACCGCCGCGGTAAAGGCCTTAACCCCTGCGACGAAGCCGATGTAGAAATCGATCACACCGTAATAGAGCAGATACATGAGGCCAGCGACCGCCGCCAGCGCCGCGCCGAGGACGAAGGTCGTCGAGATCGTCCGGTCGACATTGATGCCGAGCAGCGCGGCCATCTTGCGGTCCTGCTCGCAGGCCCGCTGCGCACGGCCGAGCGATGTGCGCGCGATCATCAGCGAGAAGACGGCCATGAGCACGATCGTGACGGTGACGATGAGGATCTGCATATTGGAAATCTGTACGACGAATTCGCCGTTTCCATCGACGCGGCGCATGATCGTATGACCGCCGGAAATGATCGGCTGCAACGGCTTGACCCGGGCGCCCTGCGAAATCTGAATGTAATTCTGCAGCACGATCGAGACACCGATGGCGGTGATCAGCGGCGCAAGGCGGAAAGAGCCGCGCAGGGGCCGGTAGGCCATACGCTCAAGGGTCCACCCGAAGACCGAGGATATGATCATGGCGCAGACAAGAACCAGGATCAGCGCCAGGATGATCACGCCGACGCTCGTGGTGGCCGCAAGACCGAGCGCGGTGATCACGATCAGCGATATGAATGCGCCGACCATGAAGATATCGCCATGGGCGAAGTTGATCATGCCGATGATGCCGTACACCATGGTGTAGCCGATGGCGATGAGGCCGTAGATGGAACCGAGCGTCACGCCATTGATCAATTGCTGTACAAAATATTCCACGAGCTTCCCCAATACTCCCGTTTGCGCCGCCGGTATCGACGTCGGCGCACATACTCTGCTCTAAGGACCGTATCCGCGATCAGCGACGGTGCGGCCGCCCGGCCCCATACGGGCGGCGGACGGTGTCGTTGTCGATTGCGATGTCAGGATGGGCCCTTTGTTCGGGGCGGAACGGCGGCGCCGCCGGATCGTTACGATGAACCAGTCGACCCTGTTCCTGTCCGCTTGCCAAACACCTGCCGGCAGCATACTTCCCCGATCTGCGCCTTGACGACGCTTTTCTTGTTCCCGCCGCTAGAATGGACAAATTTGTTTTCAGATCAATACCTAATTTGCACGGGCGGCAAACCCCGGTGGACAGGCCCGATCTCAATGAAAGTCAGCCTTTGCGGGCCTCAGGCCATATCCACGCCTGAATCGGCCGCAACAGCCGGTTTTCCTTCCCAAGCCACCGGACGAATGGTAAGGGAAGCTTCAAAAGCCCGGTTGTTTGCGGGCAACCGCGGCAATCCTGACTGGAAGACGCTCGCGGACCGCAAACAATCCAAAAGAACAAAAACAGGGAAGCATGAGCGCAATCATCGATGTGCGAAGCGTGAACAAGCGCTTCGGCGGTTTTTATGCCGTCGACGACTGTACGCTGTCCATCAAAAAGGGCTCCATAACCGGACTGATCGGTCCGAACGGAGCCGGCAAAACGACCCTCTTCAACATGGTGGCGGGAACCTATGTTCCGACCTCGGGGCAGATCCTGCTCGACGGCGAGGACGTGACCGGCCTGCCCGCGCACGCGCTCTTCAACCGCGGACTGCTGCGCACCTTTCAGATAGCGCACGAATTCTCGCATATGACCGTGACGGAAAACCTGATGATGGTTCCGGCCGGCCAGAGCGGCGAGAACCTGGCCTCCGTCTGGCTTCAGCCGGCGCGGATCGCGCGCGAGGAAGCCGACGTCAAGCGAAAGGCCGAGGAAGTCCTTGATTTCCTGAAGATCACCCATGTGAAGAACGAACTGGCGGGCAACCTGTCGGGTGGTCAGAAGAAGCTGCTGGAACTTGGCCGCACCATGATGGTGGATGCCAAGGTCGTGCTGCTCGACGAGATCGCGGCGGGCGTCAACCGCACCCTGCTCAACGATCTGGTCTCGAACATCGAACGGCTCAACCACGAACTCGGCTACACCTTCTTCGTCATCGAGCACGACATGGACATGATCGCCCGGCTTTGCGATCCGGTCATCGTCATGGCGGCCGGCTCGGTGATGACCCAGGGTCATATCGAGGACATCCAGAAGAACGAAGCCGTCATCGAGGCCTATTTCGGCGGCTCACCGACCGGTGAGGCGACGATCGAACCGCATCAGGAGGCCACGGAATGAGCCTTCTGGAGATTGCGGGCCTTCACGCCGGCTACGGCCAGATGAGCATCCTGAAGGGCGTCGACATGACGCTCGACAAGGGTGAAATCGGCGTCATTGTCGGCCCCAACGGCGCCGGGAAATCGACCACGCTGAAAGCGATCTTCGGCATGCTCAACATCACCGGCGGTTCGATCCGGTTCGACGGCGCGGACATCACCGGCATCCGTTCGGAAAGGCTTGCCGACTACCGGATCGCGTTCGTGCCGCAGGAACACAATGTGTTTCCGACCTTGAGCGTGCATGAAAACCTGGAAATGGGCGCCTATGTGCGCCGGGACGATTTTTCGGCTGTCATGGATCATGTCTACGAGATCTTTCCGCCGCTCAAGGACAAGCGCAACCAGGCGGCCGGAGAGCTTTCGGGCGGCCAGCGGCAGATGGTGGCGTTCGGCCGCGCGCTGATGATCGAGCCGAAACTGATCCTGCTCGACGAGCCGACGGCCGGCCTCTCGCCGATGTTCATGTCGCAGATCTTCGACCGGGTGATCGCCATCAACCGGACCGGTGTGACGGTCGCGATGGTCGAGCAGAACGCAAAACAGGCCCTCGCCATCGCGCATAAGGGCTTCGTTCTCGCCGGCGGCCAGAACTCCTTCACCGATACCGGTCAGAACCTTTTGAACAACCCCGAAGTCGCCGCAAGCTTTTTGGGCGGATAGCGGGAGAGAGCAATTGAACGAACTCGTCTTTTTCATCAACAAGGGCCTCATCTCCGGCCTGATTATCGGCTCGATCTATGCGCTCGGCGCGATCGGCGTGACGCTGATTTTCGGCATCCTGCGATTTGCGCATTTCGCCCACGGAGACACAATGACGCTGGGCGCCTTCGTTACACTCATCCTGACCGCGGCCCTTGCCTCGCTTGGCATCGCGTTTCCGTTGCCGCTCGCCTTCGTCGCCATGTTCCCGGCGATGGTGATCACGGCATTCCTGGCCATCGGCCTCGACAGGACATTCTACAAACCGCTCAGGCAGGCGGGCGCGAGGCCGGTCGTGCTGGTCATGGCATCGGTCGGCGTCACCTTGATGCTGCAGGGCGTTATCCGGCTTTTTGCCGGCGTGCGCGGGCGCGACATGTTCGTCGAAGCGCCGAAGGAAATCTTCCGCCTGCCCTTTCCCGGCGCATCGCGGCCGGTGATCATCACCGAACCGCAGGTGCTCCTGATCGGTTTCGTCGTCGTCGCGGTGATTGCGCTGCACTGGTTCCTGACACGCTCGCGCCTCGGCAAGGCCATGCGCGCCGTCTCGGACAATCCGGAGCTTGCCCGCATCACCGGCATCAACACGAACCACGTGGTCTGGTCCACATGGATCATCGGCGGCGCGCTTGCCTGCGCGGCCGGCACGATGCTTTCGATGGATGTGACCTTGAAACCGGATCTTTCCTTCAACATCCTGCTGCCGATCTTCGCGGCGACCATCGTCGGCGGCATCGGCCAGCCCTACGGCGCGATCGCCGGCGGGTTTCTGGTCGGCTTTTGCGAGACCCTCGCCGTCTTCAACTGGTCGATCCTTCTGCGGCCCATCGAGGACAATCTGTGGTTCGAGGTTCCAAGAAGCATGGCTCTGGTGCCGACGGAGTACAAGCTGATGGTGCCGTTCCTGATCCTGATCATCGTGCTGATCTACCGGCCCACCGGCATCTTCCGCGGGAGGGTTCTTGCATGAGCAGCGAAGCCCGCTATTCGCCAATGCGTGACGTGCTGCTCTTTGCCGCGCTCGGCGTGCTGGTCCTTATCGTTTTCCTGAGCCAGGGGGCGGTCTATTCGCTGCGCGTGATGGTCGAGGCGGGATGCTACGCCATCATCGCCCTCGGCCTGACGATCCAGTGGGGCTATGCCGGGCTTTTCAATGTCGGCATCATGGGTTTCATTGCCGCCGGCGCGGCAACCTCGATGATCATGTCGTTCCCGCGCAACGAGGACTTCTGGGCCTCCGCCGGGCCTTCGATGGTCGGCCTGTTCATCGTCAAGCTGGTGCTGTGCGGTGCCGCGCTGTGGGCGGTCAACCGTTCGGCCAGATGGGGGCTCGGGCCGAAGCTGCGGGCACTGCTGACCGCCGTCGTCATCGCCGTTGCCTATCTGGTCCTGTCCGATCACATGGCGGCGATGTCCGATGAGATCGAGGACGCCAGCGGCTGGATGGGCGGGCTCGGCCTGCCGGTGGTCGTCGGCTGGATCGTCGCCGGCATCATCGCCGGCGCCATCGCATGGTTTGTCGGCAAGATTTGTCTCGGACTGCGCGCCGACTATCTGGCCATCGCCACGCTCGGCATCGCCCAGATCATCAAGACCTTCCTGAAAAACGCCGACTGGCTGACCCGCGGCACGCTGACCGTGTCGCCCCTGCCCTGGCCGGTCCAGACACCGGCCGACGGCGAATTCATCTTCGCGCGCGCCTCCTATCTGACGGTTGTCGCCATCGCCATCGTCATCATCTATCTGCTGTTGCAGCGGGCCTACAATGCGCCCTGGGGCCGAATGATGCGGGCGATCCGCGACAATGAGAACGCGGCCGCCTCGATGGGCAAGGACGTCAACCGCCGCAGGCTCGAAATCTTCGTGCTTGGCTGTGTGCTGATGGGCTTCGGCGGCGCGGTGCTGATCCATTTCGCATCGATCTACGACCCGTCGGGTTTCCTCGATCTCAATCACACCTTTCTTGTCTGGGTGATGGTCATCCTCGGCGGCTCGGGCAACAATCGCGGCGCGATCTTCGGCGCGGTGTTCGTCTATATCGTCTGGGTCATGTCCGAGCCGCTTGCCTTCTGGCTGTTCAACATGATCGGCACATACGGTGAGGCCTGGACAGGCTGGGAGCCGCCGTCGGACCTCGCCAGCCGCGCCCTGCAGATGCGGGTGTTCGTCATTGGCCTGACGATCACGCTGGTCCTGCGCTTCGCGCCGCAGGGCGTTCTGCCGGAGCGCCAGGCGCGGCACTGATCATCGACAATAAAAAGGCCCGGATCGCTCCGGGCCCTCTCATCGATGTGTGAACCGGGATGTGTGAACCGGTGCCTTACTCGGCGGCACCCGTGCTCATGATCTTGCCGTCTTCGATTGCCAGGGTCTCAAAAACGCCCGGAACGTCGCCATTATCGTCGAAATCCTGGCTGCCCGCGGCGCCGTAATAATTGATGTCCTTACCGGCGGCGATGAGTTCCTTGGCTTTTTCCCATTCACCCGGAAGAATGGTCTCACCGGGTTCTGAAGCCACGTCACGCACAGCTTTGGATATGGCCGCGCGGTCCGTGCTGCCGGCCTTTTCAGCAGCCAGGGCCAGAATGAAGGCGGCATCATAGCTGTTGCCCGCGTAGGTCGCATTCGGATCCAGTCCGGTGGCGGTCGCTCCGACTGCGAACGCCTGTGATGCCGGTGTTGCGGGATTTGCCTGGCGGGTCATGATGATCTTGCCCTCGGCGGCCGGAACATTATCGGCAAGTGTTTGCGACACCATCCCGTCACCACCGTAGAACACGTCAAAATCGCCGCCTTCGAGCGCCTGCCGCAGAACCGTCTGACCGGATCCGTCGGCATAGGCCAGGATTACCAGCGCCTCCGCGCCGGTTACAGAGAGCGATCCGATTTCGGCGCGGTAGTCGGCTTTTCCGTCTTCATGGGCCTCGGACGCGGCAACCGTGCCGCCTGCCGCCTCGAATGCAGCCGCGAACTCTTCGGCAAGGCCTTTGCCGTAGTCGTTGTTCACATAGGTGACCGCGACATTGTCCTTGCCGGCAGCCTGCACAACGCGGGCCAGAACACCGCCCTGATAGGCATCGGACGTGGCCGTGCGGAAGACCAGGCCCTTATCGTCCAGGGTGGTAAGCGCCGGAGATGTGGAGGCCGGCGAAATCATCGCAACGCCACCGGGAATACCGGCATTGTTGGCCGACGAAATCGTGGCGCCGGAACACAGCGCGCCGACGATCGCCGAGACGTTGTCGACATTGACCATGCGGTCGGCCGCGTCGGCGGCTTTTGTCGCATCGGCGCATGTCGTGTCGCCGACGACGAGTTCAATGGTCTTTCCATCGAGCAGGCCGCCCTGTTCGTTGACGTGCTTTACGGCCAGATTGGCGCCGTCGATGATCGGCGGGACCAAGGATTCGATCGGGCCGGTCACGCCGCCCAGGAAGCCGAACTTGACGTCTGCGGCCATCGCTGCGCCCGACAATCCGGCCAGGGCGACACTTGCGGCAAGCACCATCTTGAGTTTTGGCAACATATTCAGATTACTCCCATAGCTTCGGGCCGGTTATTCCGGCCCTCGTTCCGCTTAAACGGTTCCTTTCCGCCAAGTCACGGAAAGTTAAAGGCAATCATAACGAAACAATTGCGGCTGGAAAGCCGAAAATTCGGTCTTGATATACAACCGCAACGAAATGTCGCCGCAGACGCCATCGGGCTGTGCGGATCATGGCACCGCCTGCCGCGGCCGATTGGTCAGATAAACGCCGACGACCACGATGATTGTGCCGGCAATCATCGGTCCCGACAGCCTTTCCCCGAACAGAAAGAAGGCCTCGATCGCGACGGCCGGCGGAATGAGATAGATCAGCGAGGCCGCGCGCGAGACCTGGCCGCGCCTGATCAGATAAAGCAGCAGGGCGATGGCGCCGATGGAAAGGCCAAAGACCGACCACAACAGCGCCACGGCGGTCTCGACGTTCCAGACGATGCGCATATCCTCCAGCAACAGGGCCAAAGGCAGGGTGAAGATCAGCGCGCCGACATATTGCAGGGTCACCGTCGGGCGCAGGTCGGCCGATTGCAGGAACCGCTTTTGATAGATCGTACCCGCCGTCACCCCGACCATGCCGACCACGTTGACCGCAAGGGGGATGAGGGCCGCGACGACCTCAGACGTCTCCAGAACCGCGATGCGCGGAACGATCGCGATCAGCAGACCGGCGAGGCCAAGGACAATGCCGAGCCATTGTCCGCGCGTCAGGCGTTCACCGACGAGAAACGGCGCCGACAGGGCCGTGAGCAATGGCTGCAACGCGGCGATGAGACCGGAAAGAGATGCGGGCACGCCGTGAGCGATCGCCCACCAGACCCCGCCGAGATAAACCCCGTGCAGCAGCACGCCGGAGAGGATTGCGTGACCCCAGGTAGCCGGCGAGGACGGCCAGTTCACGCGCATCGCCAGGCACAACGCGAACAGCGCCGCGGCCGCGGCAATATAGCGTACGCTCAAAAACGCCAGCGGGTCGGCATGCGGGGCGGTGTAACGGGCGACGATCCAGCCCGTCGACCATAAAAGGACGAACAGCGCTGGCGCGAGGCGGGCAAGTAACATCTATGCGGCGGTCCGAGGAATAGAGGCTTAAAGGCCCGCTCTAAGTGTTCCCGCCACCATAGTAAAGGGAAACCGCATGCTCGGCTTCGGCGAAGAACAGCCATCGTTCGACAAAGAGCCCGGCCATCATCGACAGGAATGCCGGCAACAGCCAGAGGGTGGAACCGGCGAAAATCCATACGGCCAGCGCAATGATCAACGGCAGGCCCGCGCCGACAATGAGCGCGATCTGACGCAGCCGTGCCGCATGTCTGCGGCCGACGACATGAACCATTTCCCGGGTGAGGTAGTTCTCGCCGGAATGCGGCCGCTCGAGCAGGCGAACCTTGCCGATGGAGCCGAGGCCGGTGGCCGTTTCAACGGTCGATCCCACCTGCGCGAGGCCGGCGTTCTCGGCATGTTTCCACCAGGCATATTTACAGGCCCAGGCAGCCAATATGGCGACAAAGACAACACCGGCGGCATCCGATCCGCCGGCGGAAAAACCGTTCAGCACAGCGGCCAGCAGGAAGCCGCTTGCCAGCGAAAACGACAGATAACAGGCCGGCGTCAGCCGTGTGTTCCAGCGCGGAACGGTCTTCAACTGCGCGTAGATCATGGCGGTCGTGTAGACCGTGGCGAGCGCACCGAGGGCGACCGGCACACCGAGGATGAGCAACCGTTCGCCGGTGATCATCCAGATCAGCGCATAGAGCCCGAAGAGGATGAGCGTCGCCACCGACATGACGCCTTCGCGCGACAGCCATGATGAACGCCATTGAGAAAAGGCGCGCCAGGCGCGTTCGGGATGGCCGAGGTGAAATGTGGACGAGACGAGGCCGGCCACGCAAAACACCGCCGCAAGCAACGGTATGAAGAACGCCGCCGCCAGGCCGCCCGGAAGCGGGTAGCCCGCGCCGATCATGGCGACCAGGCCGAATCCGGCGCCGGAAGTCACGGTGAAGAAGATGACGGAGATTGCCGGATGCATGTGTTCTAGCCGAGCCTTTCAAGCGCCTGATCGAGCCAGCCGAGAAAGCCGCCCGGGCTTTCCTGTGCGGCCGGAGCGGCGGCAGCGGCGTTGTCGGGTCCGGTTTTGGGTCGCGGCGGCAGATATTTGTTGACCGGCGCCGTGCCCATCTCGGGCATCAGATCCATCCCGCCGCGCTCGGCGACAAGCTTCGATACATCGGATTGCGGGTCGGACAGGTCGCCGAAGTGGCGCGCGCCCGCCGGGCAGGTCCGCACGCATGCCGGAACCCGGTCTTCCTCGGGGATATTATCGTTGTAGATGCGGTCGACACACAGGGTGCATTTTTTCATCACGTTCTCGACCGGATCCATCTCGCGCGCGCCATAGGGGCAAGCCCATGCGCACAGGCCGCAGCCGATGCACATGGATTCGTCAACCAGCACGATGCCGTCCTCGGACCGCTTGTAGCTGGCGCCGGTCGGGCAGACGGTCACGCAAGGCGCGTCGGCGCAATGCAGGCAGGATTTGGGGAAATGCACGATCGATGCCGGCGCGTCCCCAGGGCTGACCTCGAATGTGTGGATCCGGTTGAGGAACGATCCGACCGGTTCGTCTCCATAGGGATCGACGTCCGCCAGCGGAGCGCCGTAACCACCCGTATTCCACTCCTTGCAACTGACGACACAGGCATGGCAGCCGACACAGGTGTCGAGGTCGATAACAAGGCCAAGCGCCTTTTGCGTTGATTGCGGAAGACTGGTCATCTGGCCTCCTCCCACTCTTGACCGTAGGCAAGTTCTTCCGGCGGCTCGGCCAGCGCATCCTTCTGCGGCGGGTATTGCGGCAGGGATACGGGATTGTCTCCGACGTCCGCCTTCTCGATACGCACCCGCAGGTCGAACCAGGCCGCCTGGCCGGTGATCGGATCGGAGTTCGACCAGCGCAGGCCATCGGCTTTCGGCGGCAGCAATTCGTGGATGAGGTGGTTCAAAAGGAAGCCCTCTTTGGCCTCGGGCGCATTGTCATCGAGCGCCCAGGCGCCGGAGCGCTTGCCGATGGCGTTCCAGGTCCACATGGTCCGGCAGTTCAGCGCCTCCATGCGCCGTACCGGCACCCTGATTTTGCCGTGATGGGAGATGACCCAGGCCCAGTCGCCGTCCGCAAGGCCGGCCTCATCGCAGATCGCGCCCGGAACATAGAGCGGGTTGGTGCCGTGAATCTGGCGCAACCATGCATTCTGTGAGCCCCAGGAGTGATACATGGCGGCGGGCCTTTGGGTAATGGCATGGTGCGGAAACTCGGAAACGGACACGCCTTCACCCTCGAAAGGCGGATACCAGAGCGGCAGCGGATCGAACGTCGCCTTTATCCGTTCGCGGTGGGTGTCCGGCGGCTGGCGCTCGCCATGACCCTCGGCGGCCAGCTGGAATTTGCGCAACGGCTCCAGATAGAGCTGGAAAATGTTTTCCACCGGCCCGTCCTGCAGCCCCATCTCGATGGCCCAGTCCGACCAGGCCCGGTTCGCGTGTTTGAAATATTGCGCCTCGGCGGGAACATGCGCCTCGAAGAAACCGCCATTTTCGATATAGCGGTTGATCTGGTCGGGATTGGGCTCGCCGCGCCCGTGCGTTCCGCCATTCTTGCCGCGCCAGCCGGCCAGCGGCCCGACGCCGGGCCGGCGCTGATGATTGACCATGTAATCGGCATAGTCGGCATAGAGCGGACTGCCGTCTCCCTTGACCATCCCCGGCAGGCCCAGACGCGCACCGAGATCCAAGAGTACCGACTGAAAGCCGCGCACATCGCGCCCCTCGCCCTGCGTTGCGGGGTCGACCACCGGCCAGCGGATGGAATCGGCCAGCGCCTCGGGCTCGGAGATCGGCCGGTCGAGCAACGAGATACAGTCATGCCGCTCCAGATAGGTGGTATCGGGCAGCACCAGATCGGCATAGGCGACCATTTCCGAGTTGTAGGCATCGGCGTAAATGATCTTCGGAATGCGGTAATTTCCGTCCGCATCCTTGTCGGAGAGCATTTTCATCACGCCATCGGAATTCATCGAGGAATTCCACGACATGTTGGCCATGTACATGAACAGCACGTCGATACAATAGGGATCGCCGGCATGGGCGTTCGAGATCACCATATGCATCAGGCCGTGCGACGACATCGGTGCGTCCCAGCTGAAGGCCTTGTCGATGCGCTGCGGCGTGACGCCGTCTTCTTCAAGCAGCAGATCCTCGGGACCGCGCAGAAATCCGAGATGCGGGCCGGGCAGCGGTTCGCCCGGCCTGTTTCCGGCGTGCGGCCTGGGCTGGCCTTCGACCGGTCGCGGATAGGGCGGCTTGAAGCGGAAGCCGCCCGGGCAGTCGATGGAACCGAGAAGGATCTGCAGCAGATGCAGGGCCCTGCAGGTCTGAAACCCGTTGGAATGGGCCGAGATGCCGCGCATGGCGTGGAAGGCGACCGGCCTGCCGATCATGCGCTCATGGCGTTCGCCCTTCATGTCGGTCCACGCCTGCTCGACAATCACTTCCTTCTCAAAGGCGGCCTCGGCGATTTCCGCCGCCAATCGGCGGATCTGCGCCACTGGTACGCCGGTGGCATAGGCGACCGTTTCCGGCGCGTAGTCCTCGCTCAGATATTTTTCAGCAAGCAGTTCGAAAACCGGTCGGGCCGACCGACCGTCGGCAAGCGTCGCACGTCCCTTCAATGCGGGCTTTACGCCGGTCTGCCTTGACGATGCGCACGCGCCGGTGACACGATCCATCACCAGCGGCTCGCCGGCCTCATTGCGGGCGAAGAGGCCGTGATCGCCCGCTCCCTCATCGTCGATGACCAGCCAGGGCGCATTGGTATAGCGAATGAGATAGTCGACATCGACACGTCCCGCCTTCAGCAGTTCGTGCACCATGGCGAGGATAAACAGGCCGTCCGTGCCGGGCGTTATGCCCACCCACTCGTCAGCGACGGCGTTGTAGCCGGTACGCACCGGGTTCACGCCGATGACCTTGACGCCGCGCTCCTTCAGGCGGCCAAGACCCATTTTGATCGGGTTGGAATCATGATCCTCGGCAACGCCGAATATCATGAAAAGCTCGGCCTTTTCCCAGTCGGGCGCGCCGAACTCCCAGAATGCGCCGCCGAACGTGTAGATGCCGCCGGCCGCCATGTTGACGGAACAAAAACCGCCATGGGCGGCAAAATTGGGTGTTCCGAACAGCTGCGCCCACCAGCCGGTGAGCGACTGGCTCTGGTCGCGGCCGGTAAAGAAGGCCAGTCGTTTGGGATCGCGCTCGCGAACCTCGCCGAGCCATTCGCTCGCAAGACCGAGCGCTTCGCTCCACTCGATTTCCCTGAACTCGCCGGACCCGCGCTCGCCTGTACGCAAGAGCGGCTTGTTCAGCCGGGCCGGCGAATAGTGCTGCATGATGCCGGCCGATCCCTTGGCGCACAGGACGCCCTTGTTTATCGGGTGATCACGGTTGCCCTCAATGTAGCGGATTTTCGGCTGTCCGTCCTCGCCCTCGCGGATATGAACGTTGATGCCGCAGCGGCAGGCGCACATGTAGCAGGTCGTTTTGCGTATTTCATCGGAGACGTGGGGCGATAGTTCCAAACCGTGTCCGCCTTCACCCATGAAACGCCTCCCTCAAGACAGAAAAACCTTATGACGGCTTTTCCATATCACACATTCTTGCTTTTCCGGTGCCGTCGGCCAGCATCTTTATATTTAGTCTAATATAAAAACCTCTGGCATGCCGGGAGGGCCAGCACCGTCAAAGACAGGGAACCAGAACTTGGATAGTCCAATGGAATCAGTCGATTTGCCGCTGACGGCGCGAACCATCATGGCCGGGATCAATCAGACGATCCTGATGTCCCTCGCAATGGTTGTCGTCGCCTCGCTGATCGGCGCAAAAGGGCTTGGCGAGGATATTCCGGAAGCGCTGCAGTTCGCATCGGAAGGCCAGGGCATCCTGGCCGGACTGGCGATCCTGTTCCGCGCCCTGATCCTTGACCGCATCGTGGCCGGCAAGCCACGGAATTAAGGCTATCTGCGATGGATGAAGAAGACCGTTTCGCCCGTCAGGGCGAAACGGTCAAAGCATCAGTTCACGGCTCTGAGCGTGAAGCGCGATACGCCGGCGGCGATGTTCAGGCCCGTCTGGACCTGGAGGCTGGCCGGCTGCAGTGAGATCGAATTCTCGAACCCGCCAAGCAGAACATTGGCACCTGCACCGACCACAACAGTGGCTTCGGCCGAAACGCCGACATAGGTTCCGTTCAACGCACCCTTGGGCACGGGCTTAGCGGGCGCAAATACCAGCCAGACCAGTTCCGTCGTCTCTGCTTTGCCGATATCGAGGCCGATTTTCTCAATCGATCCGTCATAGCGTTCCGTTGTTCCGTTGATCGACGTGTAGGTGCAACCCAACGTCTTGTCGGATGCCAGAATATATCTGCCGGCATCGGCCACGGAACAGGCAAGCTGTCCGATCTTGACGCGCTCCGCCGCAGAGGCGGGCATGGCGCTTATTGCGGCCGCAAACAGGGCGGCCAATGTCAGTTTCTTCATTTCAAGATGCTCCTGGGATTCGGATCGTCCGGCACCGTGCAGGCCGATCCGATGAAAGTTGGGCTTAGACGCCGCAAATATGGTCGGGATAAGGCAAAATCAAGCAGTTGCGGCGATTTGCTCACAGAAGGCCTGACAGCCCCGGCCGCGCCGCCAAATCCTGCAGTTTTATGGTTTTCAGAAGCTTGCAAATCGCCTTGGACGGCTGGATGGTCAGCCTTCAATATATATGCGGATGGCGTTGGCGCTTCCGCCATACCAGATCATGGAGAGCCATCGCTCGAACGACCGGACAAATTGCTCCGCGTCGATCAGATCACCGTAAAACTGGCTTTGTTCGAGCCAAGCCGCCGGGCGCTGGCGCGCAGTGGCGGCAGCGGCCTGCAATTCACTCCAGAACGGGTCGTTCGGCTCGATGACCGACCCGTCCTCACGGGTGCCCTCGCACATGCGCGCCCACAGCGCCTCAACCAGGGCAAGGCCTTCGACAGGGGTGCCGGCGGCGAGGCCGTCGCGCAGGATCGGCAACACAAAACCGGTGTGCCGTGACGAGCCGTCAAAGGCAACGCGGCGCGTGGTATCGACGATTGCAGGATTGGAGAAGCGGCGGTCGATGAGGTCGATATAGTCGCCCGGCGTCATGCCGGGCACCGGCTTGACATGCGGCGCGATCTCTTCGCTCTGAACCTTGCGGAACAGTCCGTTGACAAGCGGATGCGCCATACAGTCGGCGATGGTATCGAGCGAAAGGACTTCGCCGGGGTTCGCCACGATCTGGTGCCCTGCATTGAGGGTCCGGATCTTCATGGCCTCATAGTCATGGACATTGTTCGTGATAATCGCCCCTACCCGGTCCCAATCCGGGCGCCCGGCGCAGAAATCGTCTTCAATGACCCATTGACGGTATTTCTCATGGGTCACCGGAACATGATCGTCAATGCCGAGGCCGCGCACCAGATCGAGCTCCTTCTCGCCCGTCGTCGGGACGATGCAATCCACCATGGAATTGGGAAAACTGCCATGCGCGTCGATCCAGTCAGCAAGCTCCGGATCGCTCAGCCTTGCAAGCGAGACGACCGTCTGGCGCAGGATGACGCCATTGGCCTGAAGATTGTCGCAGCTCTGCCCGGTGAACGGTGCGAGACCGCGCCGGCGGCGTATACCCAGAGCCGCGACCATTGCACCAAATGCGGTGCGCGGGGCCTGAGGATTGGCCGCATCATGCACCATATCGGGATGCCCTGCATCGAAGCTGCCGCTTGCCGGGTCCAGATAGTACCCGCCCTCCGTAACGGTCAGCGTCACGATACGGATCGCCGGATCCGCCATTTGCTCGATGAGCGCCCGGTTGCCCTCTTCAACCGGGATGTAGTCGGTCACCGAGCCGATCACCTCGGCGGACAGGCCTGACGGGTCCAGTTCGATCAAGGTCGTCAGGCAGTCCTGGGCAAGAAGCTTCTCGCGCTGCAGCGCGTCGCGCGGGCGAACGCCGGCGCCGATGATCGACCAGTCCTGAGACAGCCCCAGATCGAAGAGCCGATGGAGATACCAGGCCTGATGTGCGCGGTGAAAGTTTCCAAGCCCGATATGCACGATACCCGGCCTCAGCGCGGACCGGTCATAACGCGGCACTCTTACCTTTTCCGGCAGGCTCGACAGCGTCGCGTCCGAAAGCGGCGTCAGCTCATCCATTGTCCACCATCGACATTGTAGGTCTGGGCGACAACATAGTCGGCCTCCTCGCTGGCCAGGAATACGGCCATGCCCGTCAGGTCCTCCGGCCTGCCCATGCGGCCGTAGGGCACCGCCTCGCCCACCTCCTTCTTCTTCTGTCCCGGGCGCTTGTTCTCGTATTTGGCAAAAAAGGCGTCCACACCGTCCCAATGCTCGCCGTCGACGACACCCGGGGCGATGGCATTCACATTGATCCCGTGCCGGATGAGATCGAGCCCCGCAGATTGCGTCAGGCTGATGATTGCCGCCTTTGTGGCGCAATAGACGGCGACAAGCGCCTCGCCGCGGCGGCCCGCCTGGCTCGCCATATTGATGATCTTGCCCCCACCGCGGGCGATCATGTGCCTGGCCACGGCCTGCATGGTGAACAGCGTACCGCCGACATTGATGTCGAAAAGCCGCTGATAATCGTCCCGTTCGATCTCGGCGATCGGCGCGGCGGCAAAGACGGCGGCGTTGTTGACGAGAATATCGATCCCGCCAAGCCCGCCGATCGTCTCTTCCACCGCATCCTCGATACTGTCCTGGCGCGTGACGTCCATATGCACGGCGATGGCCGCATCACCGATATCGGCGGCCTCGCGGCGCGCCCTCTCGATATCGATATCGGCGATGGCGACACGCGCACCCTCGCCGGCATAGGCCTTTGCGAACGCCAGCCCGATACCCCGGGCCGCGCCGGTGATCAGCGCCGTTTTACCGTCGAGCCGTTTCATCCGATGCGCAAACCCTCGGAGTCGAATTTCTGGATCTGGTCGGGGCGCGGCGTCAGGTGAATACGATCGCCGTGCTTGAAGCTGACTTCACCGGGGGCGCGAACGGTCACCGTTTCGGCAAGGCCGGTTTCATGGATATGAAAGAAGGTGTCGGATCCGAGATGTTCGGCAACGCCGATCGTTCCCTGCCAGGTGCCCTCCCCGTGCGCGACATCGATGTGTTCGGGCCGCACACCGATGGTGCGCGCATCGTGTTTCGCCGCCTCCGGCCCATCGATGAGGTTCATCTTCGGCGAACCGATGAAGCCGGCAACGAAGAGATTGGCCGGTTTGCGGTAAAGCTCCAGCGGCGAGCCGACCTGCTCGATATGGCCGGCGCGCAGGACGACGATCTTGTCGGCCATGGTCATGGCCTCGACCTGGTCGTGGGTCACATAGATCATCGTGGTTTCGAGACGATTGTGCAGTTCGCTGATTTCCAGACGCATCCCGACGCGAAGCGCGGCATCCAGATTGGACAAAGGCTCGTCGAACAGGAAGGCCGCCGGCTCGCGCACGATGGCGCGGCCGATGGCGACACGCTGGCGCTGCCCGCCCGACAGTTGGCCGGGCCGACGGTCGAGATAGTCGGTCAGGTTGAGTGCTGCGGCGGCCTGTTCGATGCGGCGGTCCTGCTCGGCCTGGTCGATCCTGGCCATGCGCATCGGGAAGGCGATGTTCTTGCGCACGCTCATATGCGGATAAAGCGCATAGGACTGGAACACCATCGCCAGACCGCGCTTGGCGGGCGGGATTTGCGTGGCGTCGGTGCCATCGATCCTGATGGTGCCGGAGGTGACGTCCTCAAGCCCGGCAATCAGACGCAATAGC
Source organism: Hoeflea sp. (assembly GCF_984452065.1). Taxonomy (NCBI): domain Bacteria; kingdom Pseudomonadati; phylum Pseudomonadota; class Alphaproteobacteria; order Hyphomicrobiales; family Rhizobiaceae; genus Hoeflea; species Hoeflea sp. Next base: position 27,826 of record NZ_CFHWAF010000019.1, read on the forward strand.
GTGGACTTGCCGCACCCCGACGGGCCGACGAAGACGGTGAACTCGCCGTCCTCAATCGTCAGGTCCAGCGGCGGGATCACCTCGACATCACCGAACCTCTTGGTGACCTTTTCAAGTTTGATCTGTCCCATGATGTGGCTCCTTATTTGACCGCGCCGAAGGTGAGACCGCGCACGAGCTGTTTCTGGCTGAACCAGCCGAGGATCAGGATCGGTGCGATGGCCATGGTCGAGGCTGCCGACAGCTTGGCGTAGAACAGGCCCTCGGGGCTGGAATAGCTGGCAATGAATGCGGTCAGCGGCGCGGCGTTGGCGGCCGTCAGGTTGAGCGTCCAGAACGCCTCGTTCCAGGCCAGAATGATGTTGAGGAGAATCGTCGACGCGATGCCGGGCACCGCCATCGGCGTCAGGATATAGAGAATCTCCTCCTTCAGGCTCGCCCCGTCCATGCGGGCCGCCTCGAGGATTTCACCGGGGATTTCCCGAAAGTAGGTGTAGAGCATCCAGACGATAATCGGCAGGTTGATGAGCATCAACACGAGTGTCAGGCCGACGCGGGTATCAAGCAGTCCCAACTGGATGAACAGCAGATAAATCGGATAAAGAACACCCACGGCCGGCAGCATCTTCGTTGAAAGCATCCACAGCAGAATGTCCTTGGTCCGCTTCGACGGCACAAAGGCCATCGACCACGCCGCCGGCACCGCGATGACGATGCCCAGCAGCGTCGAACCGCCGGCGATAATGACCGAGTTCCACAGGAAGCGGAGATAGTCGGAGCGTTCCTGCACGACGGCGTAGTTCTCGAGCGTCCAGTCAAAAAACAGGAAGACCGGCGGATCGCTGATTGCCTGGGCTTCCGTCTTGAAGCTGGTCAGGACCGTCCACAGGATGGGAAAGAAGATCAGCAGGCCGACCAGCCAGGCCAGCGCGGTGTTGAACGCCTTACGATTGGTGGTGACAGCTCGGGCCATGATCTATCTCCTTATGCGTCCAGGTTCTTGCCGACGATGCGCATCAGGAAGAGCGCAACGATGTTGGCGAGTATGATGGCGTAAATGCCACCGGCCGAACCCAGGCCGACATTCTGGCTCTCCAGCACCCGCTGGAAGATCAGGTAGGTCAACGTCTTGGTGCCAAACGCGCCGCCCGTCGTGACGAAGATCTCAGCGAAGATCGACAACAGAAAAATTGTCTGGATCAGGATGACGATGGTGATCGCGCGGCTCAGGTGCGGCAGAATGATGAACCTGAAGCGCTTCAGCGGCGGCGCGCCGTCCATTTCGGCCGCTTCAAGCTGCTCGCGGTCGAGCGACTGGATCGCGGTCAGCAGGATCAGCGTCGCAAATGGCAGCCATTGCCAGCTGACGATCATGATCAGCGACGGAAGAGCCGCCTGACTCAGCCATTCCACGGGCGTGGCGCCGAATGCCGTCCAGACATATGACAGCAGACCGTTGTTGGGATCCATGAACATGTTCTTCCACACCAGGGCCGACACCGTGGGCATGACAAAGAACGGTGCGATCACGAGAATGCGGACGATGCCCTGGCCCCACATCGGCTGATCCAGCAACATGGCCAGCAGGACGCCGAGGACCACAGTGACGACCAGCACGCCGCCGACGATGATCAGCGTCGCCTGGATGCTGGGCCAGAAGGAACTGGAGCCGACGAAGCGGACGTAATTTGCAAACCCCACCCATTCCAGCCCGTTGGCCATGGAGTCGCCCCGAAGCGGGAGATACTTCTTGAATGAAAAGAACAGCGTCATCGTCAGGGGCACCAACATCCAGCCCAGAAGCAGGATTACTGCCGGTGCCATCATGAAGCGGGCTGCTGAACGGGAATGTTGGGTCGCCATGACAAACCTCCTGTGTTGACGCACTGTGGCGCCAGTTCAGACGATCGGTAAAGGGTTTCGCAGCTTTATTGAGCTGAAGCGCGGTCAGTTCCGGTGTGCCGGAGGGCGGCGGCGCAGGCGCCACCCTCCGGACTTGCCTCAGGAGGAGGAGGCGTTAGCGGTAGCCTGCCGCTTCCATCGCGTCATTGGTCAGCGCCTGCGCCTTTTCCAGCGCTTCTTCCACGGATTGCTGACCCGCATAGGCTGCGGAGAACTCCTGGCTGACTTCCGTCGCAATTCCGGCAAACTCAGGAATGGCGACAAACTGGATGCCGACGTAGGGAACCGGCTTGACCGTCGGATTGTTCGGATCGGCGGCCAGAATGGATTCAAGGGTCATCCTGGCAAACGGGATGTCCTTGTAGTTCGCATTCTCATACAGCGACGTGCGTGCGCCCGGAGGCACGTTGGCCCAGCCTTCTTTGCCGGCAACCAGTTCGATGTAGTCGTTCGAGGTTGCCCATTCGATGAACTCCTTGGCGGCCTCGGCTTTCTGGGTGCCCGCAGGGATCGCCAGCGCCCAGGCCCAGAGCCAGTTCGACTTCTTGTCGACGCCTTCGCTGTTCGGCGCCAGCGCGAAGCCGACCTTGTCGGCCACGGTGGAGTCGTCCGGGTTGGTCACGAAGGACGCAGCGACGGTGGCGTCGATCCACATGCCGCACCTGCCCTGCTGAAACAGCGACAGGTTCTCGTTGAAGCCGTTGGTCGCATAGCCGGCGGGACCGGACTCGTTCATCATGTCGACAAAGAAATTGAGGGCGTTTGCCCATTCCGGCTGATCGAACTGTGCGTTCCAGTCCTCGTCGAACCAGCGCGCGCCGAAAGAGTTGGCGGTGACCGTGATGAGAGCACCGCCTTCACCCCAGCCTGCCTTGCCGCGCAGGCAGATCCCGTTGATGTCATTGTCGCGATCCGTCATGGCTTTCGCGGCCTCGCGGATAAACTGCCAGGTCGGCGCGTCCGGCATTTCCAGGCCGGCTTTTTCCATCAGGTCGGTGCGGTACATGATCATCGAGCTTTCGCCGTAAAACGGCGCGGCATAGAGCGTTCCGTCATGGCTGAGACCGGCGCGCATCGCGGGAAGCAGGTCATCGACATTGTACTCGGCGCTCAAATTGTCCAGCGGAACGAGCCAGCCGTTCTTGCCCCAGATCGGCGTCTCGTACATGCCGATCGTCATGATGTCGAAGGCACCGCCCTTCGTTGTGATGTCTGTGGTGACGCGCTGGCGCAGTACGTTCTCTTCAAGTGTGACCCACTCGACTTCGTGGCCGGTTTTCTGCGTGAAATCATCGGTCAGACCCTGCATGCGGATCATGTCGCCGTTGTTGACAGTGGCAATGGTCAGCGTTTCGGCAAGCGCAGTGCCCGTCATCAGCAGCGCGGCGGCAGTCGCAAAAGATGTCTTGGAATACATCCGTTTCCTCCCTTGAATTGGATATATCGATGCAAGCTAGGGAAAAATGCAACTCCGGTCAAGGAAAAACTTTACGCGCGTATAGTTTTAAAGTGTGGCTCAAGCGGAAGACCTGAGGACAAGCCTCGCGGAATAAAGCGTTTCCGTCCGTTTGCTGAACCGGCCACCGGCTTCGATCAGTTCAATCAACGTGCTGAAGGTTTTATTGGCCACCGCGTCGTAATCATGCGCGGCGGTGGTCAGCGACGGACAGGTAAAGCGCGAAAAGGGATGATCGTCCATTGACGCGACCCGCAGGTCGCAGCCCTCTTGCCTGCCGATCCTGATACCTTTTTCGTAACAGGCCGACAGCAGTCCGATAGCCAGACGATCGTTGCTGCACAATACCGTGTTGCCCGGGAAACCTTCCGCCTCCAGCACCCGGAGGGCGCCCTGGCGGCCGATTTCCTCGAAACTCCAGTCCTTGCCTTCGACCTTGACGATCCGAGGCTCGGCGCCGGCCTTTTTCATGATCTCAAGGTAAGCCAGGCGGCGCTTGTTGGCATTGGGGTTTGCCGGGGTACGCATCTCGAAAAAGCAGGGAGGTTCGCCGGTCCGCACCAGATAGTCCACCGTCTGGGACACGAAGCTGAAATTGTCCGATCCGACAAAGGCTTCACCGATGCCCTGGATGTTGCTGTCGAACAGGACCGTCGGAACAGCAGCGCAAAACTCTTCTATCTTGAGCCGGTTTGAGCTTCTGCCCAGCGGCGCCAGCAGAACCCCCGCCGGCTTCAGCGACCGCAGGCCGTCAAGTATGTCGGTCTCATAGTCCGGGACACCGTGCGAACTGAAAAGGATGGGGGAAAACCCTGCATCGATGCAGCGACGCTCGAGGTTGCGGGCTATCTCTGCGAAGAAGGGGTCGGCCAGGTAAGGCACGACGATACCGACATTCTTCGTCAACTGCCTGTTCTGGTTCATCGCAAAGATATTCGGGCGATAATCGTATTTTTCGATCGCCGCCTCGATCCGCTCGCGGGTCGACTGGCGCACGCTGTTCGGATCGTTGAAGTATTTCGACACGGTTGGCCGGGAGATGCCGCTGACACCGGCAAACTCTTCCATGTTTCTGATCTTGCTGCCGCCCATGTCCCGACTGTCCTTCCCTTGCTTGAGATCGGCTGCCCAAAGCCTTCCCGGTTTCGGCGCGTCCAGGAAATTTTACAAGGCCTTTCCGCGCGTAAAGTTCATTTTTTACATTAAGGACGGCGGCGGCCACAGGTCAAGTCACCGGCCGGCGAACCATTCCACGGCAACTGCCCTTGACGCCATGCTGCACCGCATTCAAATGGTAAAGGAGATGCGCCGTTGCGGCGCGCACGGTGCCAGCGACAGAGGGGTGATATCATGCCGATCAAGGACGTGGTGATCGTCGGCGCCGGTTTCGGCGGCCTGTCGGCAGCGAAGGAACTTGCCGGAGCACCCGTCAAAGTCACCCTCATCGACCAGCAGAACCATCATCTGTTTCAGCCGCTGCTTTACCAGGTCGCGACGGCGGCGCTGACGCCGGCCGAGATTGCCGTGCCGATCCGCAACGTGCTGCGCCGGCAGCGCAATGCCGAAGTGCTGATGGATCGGGTCGAGAATATCGATGTCGAGGCCGGTGCCGTCGTCACCGATAGCGGACGCACCGTACCCTATGACGCCCTCGTCGTCGCGACGGGCGCGCAGCACAGCTATTTCGGCAAGGATGACTGGGCCCGCCACGCGCCGGGCCTGAAGACGCTGAACGATGCGCTTGGCCTCAGGGAGCGCATCCTTTTGGCATTCGAGCAGGCCGAGATGGCGGTTGCGGACGATCCCGGGGCGGCCGAGCGGTTCCAGACCTTCGTCGTCATCGGCGCCGGGCCGACCGGGGTCGAACTGGCCGGCGCCATTGCCGAACTCGCCAACTCCGTCATGCGGGATTTCCGCCATATCGACGGCGCCGACAACAGGATCATCCTGCTTGAAGGCGGGCCGCGTGTCCTGCCCTCCTTTGCCGAGGACCTCTCGGAGCGGGCCATACGCGATCTTGGCGATCTCGGCGTCGAGGTCAGGACCGACACGATGGTCACGGACATTGCCGCCGGACATGTCGCGACCGATCAGGGCGACATCCGCACCGAAACCGTCATCTGGGCGGCCGGCGTGCAGGCATCGCCCGCCGGCGCCTGGCTCGGCCTGCCGGTGGACCGCAGCGGCCATGTCGAGGTGGACGCGACGCTGAGACCGAAGGGCATCGACAATATCTATGTCATCGGCGATACCGCCAGGCACGAAGCCGGCGGGGCCGCCCTGCCCGGTATCGCGCCGGTCGCCAAGCAGATGGGGCAATATGTCGGCCGCCGGCTGTCACGACTGGCGAAGGGCCAGAAGCCGCCGTCCGGCTTCCGCTACAGGGATGCCGGGGCGCTCGCCACGATCGGCCGCAACCGGGCCGTTGCCGATATTTTCGGGCTGAAGGTGAAGGGCTTCGCCGGCTGGCTTTTGTGGGGCACGGCGCATGTCTATTTCCTGATCGGCTTCCGCAACCGGCTTTTCGTCATGCTGCACTGGCTGTGGCAATACCTCACCTGGCAGCGCGGCGTCCGCCTCATCATGCATCACGAGCCGGCGGCGGACAGCGAAAAGAGTTAGAGCGAGATGTTTGACGCCTTCAGAACCGGGCCCTGAACATGGCCCGTCAGAATGGTGGTCTGCACGACGCCCGCGCCTTTGCGGGGGATAATCGGCGCTCTTCTGCTTGCCCGTTTCAACGCCAGCGTGCATGATGGCGGCGACACCGGAGACCGCCAGCCCATGCCGACCGTTCCCATGCCCACCGTTGCCCCGCGAATGCTCTTGACCGCCGCGTTTGCCTGCCTGGCATCGTTTCATGTCTTGCTTCATCCGGCAACCGACGCACTTGCCGAGGATGACGACATTTCCGCGGTCGGCCCGCGCACGACGCTCTTTTTGTTCGGGCCGCAACTGCCGTTCATGTTCGACATCAAGGGGCAGCGGCTGGACTTCCGGTGGAGCGACCTTGCGCCCTATGGCAATACCGGCCTTGGCGCGCTGGAAAACGGCTCGGGCATGGTGATCGGCATCGATCGTGAATTCTGGGTCGCGGACGAGACGGATCCCGTGCCGCGGCCGCTGACGGAGGAGATCACGCCGTCGGGCCTTGTCGCGACCTTCATTCCCGACAACAGCGTGGATATCGAGGCGAGCCTCGATCTGCAGGTGCTGCAGGCAATCCTCGACGACGCGTTCGGCAACACCGGCACCTATGCCTACATGTTCCGCCTCACCGGCATCGTCGACGCGCTGGCCTATCAACTGACAAGCCCGCCGCCCGGCGGGGCGGTTATCGAGGCCATTGCCGAGGGCGACAGCCAGGCCGCGATGACCATCGGAACGGAAAAACTCCTGATTGAGAACCAGGCCGTCACGCTGATCGGGCTGCGCGCGCCCGCCTATATGAACGGCGTGCTTCAAGTGCCCTATCGCATCCACTTCATCGCCGACGACAAAAGCGCGCTCGGTCTCGTCACGGACCTGCTGGCCGACAATCTGAAGCTGGAATGGACGCGTGTCGATGCGATCAATATCCGTATGTGGGACGTGAAGGCCGCGGCGCAGTAGTCCGCGTCGCGGCTTATGGTGTCGATATGGCCGACAGCATCACGATCGGCGAAGGCACGCACGAAGACGCCGCAATCATCGAATCCCGGCTTCTGGACGCATTGCGGCGCGCATTGCCCCAGTCGGTCAATAGCGGTTTTGTGCTTTGCGCGAGGACGCGGGACGCTGACCTTGTCGCGGGCCTGAGCGTGTCGACATCCTATGGCTGGGCGGTCGTCAGGACATTATGGGTCGCGGATGGTTTTCGCGGCGCCGGACTTGCCCGCGCGCTGATGCGCGAGGCGGAGGAACGGGCTGTTGCCCTCGGCTGCCACGGTGTCTGGCTCGACACGTCCAACCCGGTCGCCCGCACACTTTATGAGAGCCTCGGTTACTAGACGTTTGGAGAACTGGCCAACGGGCCGGGCCTGCGGACAGATAAGCCGGCGGCCTAACGCGCCATGGCCGCCGTCTGCGCCAGAATACGGGCTCCCAGAACCAGATCTTCCTCTCTGGTGTCCTCCGAAAAATCATGGCTGACGCCGCCGATGGAGGGAACGAAGAGCATGGCGACCGGCATCAGTCGCGCGACATTGTTGGCATCGTGCAGCGCGCCGGACGGCATGCGGCGCCAGCGTTGCGGCGCGAGCCTTTGCGCCGTCGCCTCCAGTTGCTCGCGCAAAGGACCGCCGATCGGCGTCGGCGGGATCGAGAGATAGCCCGCATGCGTGCACTCCAGGCCGCCATCGTCCGCAACGCTGGCCGCGGCCTGACGAATGACGGCCTCCATACGGTCCAGCCTTGCCTCCTCGGCGTCGCGCCATTGCACGCTGAATTCCGCCACACCGGGGACGATGGATGCTGCGCCGGGTTGCAGCGCGACATGTCCGATGGTCCAGACGGTGTCCGGTGTGACGATTTTCGCCAGTTCCGCGTTGATCCTGCCGGCGAAGGCGACGAGCCCCTGGAAAGCGTCCCTGCGCATCGCCATCGGTGTCGTGCCGGCATGGTTCTGCTCGCCGGTGAAAGAGAACCGCAGGTCGCGTATGCCGACGATGTGATCGACGACGCCGACCGTCTCATCGCTCCGGTCAAGCACCGGCCCCTGCTCGATATGGGCTTCGATAAAGCCCAGAAAACGATCGGCGCGGACAAAGTCGCGGGCGCACAGATCGGCCATCGCACCCCTTGCGCCGGCGAAACTGTTGCCCTCCACATCGGTCAGCCGGTCGGCTTCGGCCAGATCCAGCGCGCCGGACCAGACGCGGCTGCCGGTCAGCCCGCCGAAGCGGCCTTCCTCGTCCTGAAAGGAGACCACGGCCAGCGGCGGTCCGCCGGCTTCGATCGACGCCCTCGCCGCCTCAAGGCCGGCGATCACGCCGAAAGCCCCGTCGAGCCAGCCGCCCTGCGGCTGCGAATCGGTGTGCGAGCCAAGAAGCAGACAGGCGTCATCGTCGGCGGGAAGACCGAAGAGGTTGCCCACCGGGTCGAACACCGGATTGAGCCCGGCATCGGCCATGCGCCCGGCAAGCCACCGGCGCGACTCGATATCGGCCAGCGAGAAGGCGGGCCTGACAACGCCCGTCCCGCATGCGCCGAACGAACGCAGGCGGTGCAGGTCTTCCAGGAATCTCGCCGGGTTGACGGCAATCTCGGGCATGGGCGTTTCTTACTGTATTCGCAGTCCGCGGAACAGAGCGAAACGCTGTGTCCGGCCGGCAACGCCATGGCGTTGCCATCACATCGAGGCGGACCGCGTGCGCCGCCGTTAATTGACAGTGCGTTTGGCGGGCCGCTACAGTTTTTGCGGACTGAAAATCAGTAAAGGGCGGGCACGCGCGGCACGGCACCAAACCGGATGCGGAAATCCGGTGCGGCATGTTCCGCAGTCACCTCGCCGATCAACGTTTCGCGGACCGAGGAGTGCTGTAATGCGATTTCGTTTCCTGACGGTTGTACCCGTGATTGTCATGGGTTTGAGTAGTGCGGGCGCGCATGCCCAGGACGCGGGATCGTCTGCCGAGCAGCCCGATTTCGTGATCAAGGTTCCGGTGCGCTTCGACAATCTGCACAAGGACATCACCGGCACCTATGTCCATTGCGAGGCCTATTCGCCGGATTACCAGTATGGCGGCAATCAGGCGACACCGGCGCGCGCGTCCTCCGGCGACCTCGGAACCGACGATTTCGACAGTGTTGTGGAAATGGAGCTTTCGGTGCGCGACTACTGGGACCCGGACGATACCACCGAAATCGTCTGCGAAATGTCGTTCAACGTCAAAACCGATCGCGGCGTGGAGCGTATCGATTCGCAGCTCTACGGACCGACAACCGCCTTCGGGCGCGACCGCAGCGCCTGCCGGCATGAGGTGGAGTGGCTGCGGGCGGCCTGCACCGAGAAGGACACCGAGGCGCTCGGCCTGATCCGGCACAAGTTCAACGAAACGGAATGACGTTCTTTCACAAGGCGGCCGCCGCCCTGGCGCTGGCGCTGCTCTTATGCATCACGGTCCCGCTTCGCGCCGAGGACGACATTGTCGCGGATGGCGGTGCCTGCGCGGGCCTTGGAGAGATGTCGGGCGTTTACCGAACCTCGGACGGCGGCGTCGAGGCGAAGTGGACGTTCGGCGCCGGCACAGGCGCGGTCAAGCCCGGCGACCCCTTTGCCGCCGAGCATACCTATCTTCCGGCGACCGAACGGCTTGGCGAAGGACCGCATTTTTTCCTCTTCGGTCAGGTCGGTGAGGACTGCACCTCGATCTCCGGAACCTGGCGCGCGCTGTTTTCACCGAGCGGCAGTGCACGGCTCATGTCCGGCGCGTTCACCGCGTCGATCGCGCCGGGCACGATCACCGTTGTCAATGCCGATGACGATCCACAGCAGGCTCACGGCTGGCTGGGGCTGAATTATCGCCGGAGCGCCCTGCCGGAGGCGGTTCTCGTCGATCTTCGGCAACGGCTGGAATTTCACGGGCCGGATCACCGCGCCCGTAATACCGAACTTTCCGAGCGACTGGCATTTTCCGGCGCGCGCCCGGCAAAGCGGTCTCTTGTCTTGCCGGGCGCGCTCAGCTTCCGCGGCGAGCCGCCTATGAGCCGACACATCCTGTTTGCCGAGAGCCTGGCCTTTTACGGCGAGAGCGACCATGTTCGCAGGATCGCAATTGCGACAGGCCTTTCCTTTGGCGGCAAACCGGTGTCCACGCAAACCGTGCCGGTGGCGCAGGCCCTGTCCTTTTCGGGCAGGCTGGCGGCAGCGCGGACCGTGGTGCTGGATCAACCGCTCGCCTTTCGCGGCAAACCGCATGTCATCCGCACAATCGATCTGACGGAAACCCTGTGGTTTTCCGGCAAACCGCACCGGATCCGGACGATCACCTTTGAGGACAGGCTGATATTTGTCGGCAAACCACTGCGCAGCCTTGCGCTCGTACTGACCGACACACTGGTCTTTGCGGGCGATGCCGTAGAGACCCGTTCGGTCGCGCCAATACAGGGCCTGCGGTTTTCGGGGACGGAACGGCGGCCCACAGTGATCGCGCTTTCCCGGTCTCTTCAGATACATGGCCTCCGCCCCGGCACACGCGCCGTCGGGCTCTCACGGGCCCTTTCCTTCAACGGTGCGCGCGAACGCAACCGGCGTGTCGCGTTCGAGGCTCCGCTGGTCTTCAGCGGACCGCGCTTCGCAAGCCGCACCGTGGATGTCGGAACCGGACTTTTCTTCGGGGGCGCCAGCCGCCGGACGCAGCAGATCGCCCTGCCCGCGGCGCTGGAGTTTGCCGGCAAAGCGATCCGCTCGCGCGTCGTGGCGCTGGGACAAGTCCTCGAATTTCACAGCGGCGGCGAACCGGTTGAAACATCGATCGTGCTGGAGGGGCTTGCGCCGACCGGCGCGGGCCCCTGCGGCGATGCGCTCGATACCGGGCTGAAAGTGCTCGATATCGACCGGAGCCTGCCGGAAACGTCAGAAGGAATTACCGCCGACTACATTCAAAGGCTGCGATCCGCCTTCGCGCCCTATCAGGCCTACGCGTCCAACGCGCTGGAACGGCAGGCCGAGTGCATGGAGACACGGCTTGCCGAGTTCCGCCGCCTGACCGATGGCGGCACGCATGACCAATGGCTTCAGACGCCGGCCTTCAACGCCGAGACCTTCTACACCAACCAGATCACGGCGACGCGCAACGCGGCGCTCTATCTGCGCCAGATCGCCTTCGAACTCGAGGCGATCGAAGGGATATTGCGGGACGAGGAGCAGTTTCACTCCTTCGGCGGCGTCGACGAGCCTGAAGCGGCGAATTTCGGCCTGGTCAGCGAAAACGGCGCCGAGCCGAGCGCCGAGGGCAGCGATGTGATGTCCATGCGGGATTTCGAACTGATGGCCAAACACATCCCGGCCAATGCCGAAGCGCTCACCGCCCAGCGTAATCTCTATCTTCAGCGCAAGCTCGCGCTCCGCTTCGGATATCTGGAGGACCTTCTGCCGCGGACCATTAAGGGCCTTGCCGACTGGACACAGGTCGACGGCTATGTGAAAGGCCGCTTCCTGCCGCAGGTCACCGCGGCCGTCGACGCCCGGCTGGATGAATTGAGGCTGGCGGCGGGCGAAGGCACGGACCTTGCCATGCCGCAGGATGAATTTGCGTCCCACGCGCGCGCATTCTCCAACCTCACCCAGGTCACCGGCAACCGGATCAGCGGCGATTCCTTTGAAGACTTCATGAGCGGCAAGGTCCGCAATAACGACTTCGACCCATGGCCGGATCCAGAAGCCATCCAGCGCTGATGCGGGTCATTTTTTAAAGCCGGGACCAGGGAGGCACTTTTGAAACTGAGACGGGTCAGCACCGACGACGGACCGCGCATCGAAGCGCTTCATGACGGCCAATGGGTCCGACTTGGCGACCTTCATTCGCTGGAGGAACTGACGCGCGGGCATGGGGCAGCGGGCGATGCGACCTGCCCCTCCGCCGGCATGCATTATTCCCTGGGCGCCGCCATCGCCCAGGCATCGAAGGGCGAGGCGTTGCATCCGGGCGAACTCTTCGGATCGGGCACGCCGCCGGTCGGCAGCGGCATGGAAAACGGCCACTGGCTGAAGCCCGGCGACCGGCTGTCGCTCAAGATCGCGGAGATCGGCATTCTGACCAATACCATTGCACGAGGAACCGACCGATGACCGTTGTCGATCTGACAAAACCGATCCGGTACAATCCGGACGATCCGTCCTTCATGAAGGTGAAGATCAAGCACAAGCCGCATCGCATCGGGCGCTGGCTGGTGCGGGCTCTCGGCCTGCCCTTCAAGCTGATGCCGACCGATTTTGTCGGCTGGGCTGACGACACGATCACCAAGATGAGTGTTCACAGCACCACCCATATCAATGCGCCCTGGCATTACGGGGAGACCAGCGGCGGCGCGCCGGCGCAGACCATCGAGGAAATCCCGCTCGACGAGTGCATCGGGCCGGGCCTCGTGCTCGACATGACACACAAGCAGGACGGCGACCCGATCACGGCGGCCGATATGGAAGAGGCGCTGGCAAAATCCGGCGGCACGATCGGTCCCGGCACCATCGTGCTCATCCGCACCGGCCGCGATCAGTTTCTCGGAACGAAGGACTACTGGAAGCGCGGAACCGGCATGAGCGCCAAGGCAACCGACTGGCTGCTCGACAAGGGCGTCACCATCACCGGCATCGACCAATGGGGCTGGGACGTGCCGTTCCACTACCAGATCGCCCGATCCAAGGCGGAGGGCCGGCGCGACATCTTCTGGGAAGGCCACCGGGTCGGCCAGAAACGCCCCTATTGGCACATGGAGCAGCTCACCAATCTGGCGGCCCTGCCCCCGCACGGCTTCAAGGTCTGCGTCTTCCCCCTCAAACTCGTCGGCGCATCGGCCGCGCCTGCAAGGGTTGTCGCGTTGCTGGACGATTAGGGTGTGTGCCGGCTCACGGCGGACTGGCGATGATCACCTTCTCAAAGGATCTGCGTGATTGACGCCTCGACAGTGTCGGCTCGCTATGCGGTTTGTTTCGCTGTAACAAAAGCATCGACACGGAAGCAAAGGAACATGATCAGATACGAAATGCATCGAGGCGGGCACTCAGTTCCTCCTCTTTGGCGCACACGTCAGCGATATCGCCTGCCAGAAGGGTGGCAAGCGGCGTATCGGCACTCGGATCAGTAGCGTCAAGGCGCTGTGTGACGAACTCAATCGCTGTCATGGTGTCGGTGAAGCGCCGATGCAGCACTGGTTCGTGGTGCGCCAGTCGGTTCCGCGACTGATAGAGCTGTTCAAGTTGAGTAGCGACTGCGGCGCGCGACAAGCTCTTGTCGGGAAAGGTTCGCTTCAGGGTGGTGCGCCAAAGGGTCTGGTCGTATTCAGGACCGTAGAGTCGCTTCCAAAAATACAATGTCAGCTCGGCGATGACCTTGCCTTCGGTAACAACAATGTGCCGCCGACGATCCTTTGCTCGGCGTAGGTGCGAGGTGTTGGCAGGGCGGCCATGCGGATAAGCGAGCACGTCCAACCGCGCTTTCTCGGCTTGGCTCAATTTTGCGTACTCTGCCCGCTTCGCGCTATCAACCGCCGTTTTGATCTTATTGCGTTCCGGCTCCCGCCATTGAAAAGCGACGGGTGGCTGCTGCAACCAGTTCGGCACGCTGAAATGGCGGCTTAAATTCTCCGCGACCGTATTCCGTAGGGCGATCTCGATTGTCGCCGTCACGTTCATAAGGGAGGAGCCAAGTTGCAAAGTTGCTTGGTGCAGCTCGATGGCGGTTTCCGGCGAGCCGGTCAGCGCGGTGAGGGATGCGAGACGGTCGGCGGAAAGGATAACCGTCAACTTGGGCACATGAGACGGATTGATCGGCATTGACGCGCAGCCCTCTATTCCTTATATTGACAGATGAAAAGTCGGGACTAGATCGGCAGTTGTTTCGGACAACGGATCCCCGGCTTCCCATTTAGAGGCACCCTTCGGGGTGCCTCGCTCGATTCTGGGGGTAAAGACACTGTTTGAAAACCATATTCAAGCAGTCTGAAGGATGCAAAAGTCAACAATCTTATACAACATCCGCAAAAAACCCGACGATCAGGCGTTCCACGTCGCGGACCACCTTTGATTGCGCCTCGGGTCCGCGCACCAGCGACACGCTCAAGCTGCGAAGCGGCGGCATTGCGGCCTCCCGGCCAAGCACCCTCATCAGCCCGGCCTCCGCATTTTCGGCGAGACCCGCCGCTATTTCGATACCGGCGTGCTAAAAAGCGCCCCCCGAATCGTCCGGGCGTGGTCGCTTCCCTCACCCCAGATGATGATCGGCAAGGGGGCCATCTCATGCAGGTCTACCACCCCAGGCCCTATCCAGACCCCATCACGAACGCACTCAATGCAGGCAAAACGGACGTTTGCGCGTTCAGTTCGAATGTCAGCTGACGCGTGCGATCGCTTGTTCCCGTGTCACGGCTTCTGGTTGGAGACCACCCTCGCATTCCAGGCATCATGTTCCGCGACCGTATCGCTGTCCGGTTCGGGCAACCTGCCGATATCATCGGCGAAGGTGCAGGCGTAGCGATGGTTTATCTGCAAGGTCGGCGGTGCGCGTTCGGGATCGTCAAGAGTGCCGGTGGCAATCTCGATCTGGTCGTCATCGAAATTCTCCAGTGTCAAAGGGGTGCCGCAATCGCCGCAAAACCCTCTTTGACTGATATTGGAGCTCGCGAACAAACGTCTTGTGCCACGCGTCCACTTCAATCCGTGTGCGATAACCAATGGTGCATAGAAGGCTCCAAAAGCCCGCTGACACATGCGACAGTGGCACACGGAAGAACGTCCGAGCGATGCAACGCTGTAACGCACCGCTCCACATTGGCACCCACCCGAAATTTCTTCCACTTCAGCCATGGCTCGAACGTCGCATCTGCGCTGCATTGTGTCCAGACAGGGCTTCCACGTACCTCGTGCCTGGCGTCCGCGCCCATATCGGCTTTAGAGGAGCGTTCAACAAAAGGTCGTTTGTCGGGCGGACAGTGTGTTAGCCTGCTGTGGCGCGGTTATCTCGTTGCAATAACCAGACTTCCGGAAAGGAACACGCAGCATGATTGCCTACGTCACCGTCGGCGCCGATGACATCGCTCGCGCGAAACGGTCTTACTGCGCATTCCTGCCGGCTCTTGGTTACGAACTCGAGGAGGGTCCTGAGGGCCTGAGCTGCGCACTGCCCCAGCAACCGGGCCAGTCCGTCGCTCTGCCTGATCTTTACGTCAAGCCACCCTTCGATGGAGGTCCCGCCTCGGCGGGTAACGGAACTATGATCGCGTTCGAGGCGCGCAATCAAAAGCAGGTTCGTGACCTTCACGCCGCCGCGCTTGCCGCAGGCGGCTTTGACGAGGGCCGGCCGGGCTTTCGTGCCTCGTATGGACCGCATTTTTATGTCGGCTACCTTCGCGATCCTCAAGGCAACAAGATCGCATTGTTCTCCAGCGATCCAAACGAACCCGGACGGGACGGATAAGGCGGGTTTCACGGGCAACGAAAGCGCATGGTTCGCGCTCCGGACCCGGCCGTGTTTCCGGCAAAGATGTAACAAAGTCCGGGTCAGACTTGCCACTACATCGCGGTCTCCAGGTTCTTCAGATCCGTGATCAGGTCCGGGCCTTTCGGCTCCCAGCCCAGTTGCGCCCTTGTTCAGGCGCTGCTGGCCGGCAAATGGGGCGAACCAGCCGAAATGATCGTCCATCTCACCCGGTGAAAGGGAGACGGCCGGCAGTTCCTCGACGGCAATCTCGGATGCCACGCGGGGATTGGGGTGATCTGCGTTGCAGACCGCCTCGGTTGCCGGCAGGGTTTT
>NZ_CFHWAF010000020.1:0-5666 GCF_984452065.1 Hoeflea sp.
ATGATCTCCATCGTCAAGCGGAACAATTGCGGCAAGGCGCTCGACATTGCGCGCCTGGCCCGCGACATGCATGGCGGCAACGGGATTTCGGAAGAGTTCCAGGTGATGCGTCATATGTGCAACCTTGAAACCGTCAACACCTATGAGGGCGCGCATGATGTCCATGCGCTGATCCTCGGGCGGGCGCAGACCGGATTGCAGGCGTTTTTCTGACGGGTGCGAGATGGACCGCGCGGACATCGTCCACGAGAACTTCCTGAAACGTGTCGCGGCGGCTGATTTTCCGCCGCCGGTCGCCGGCCTGACACCCGATGATGCGGAGCTCCTGCCGCATCAGATGATCGGGAGGTTCCGCAGCCAGGTGCTGTCGCGTCAGCTCGATCGGATCTCGCGCAGGCTGCAGGCGCGTGGCGAGGGATTCTACACCATCGGTTCGTCCGGGCATGAGGGCAATGCCGCGATCGCCGCCGCGCTGAGGCCGGGCGACATGGCGTTCCTGCACTACCGCGACGCGGCCTTCCAGCTTCAGCGGGCGGCGCAGGTGCCCGGGCAATCGCCCGCATGGGACATGCTTCTGAGCTTTGTCGCGTCGAGCGACGATCCGATATCCGGCGGCCGCCACAAGGTGCTCGGCTCAAAAGCCCTGATGATCCCGCCGCAGACCTCGACCATTGCAAGCCATCTGCCGAAGGCGGTCGGTGCGGCCTATTCCATCGGCCTTGCGCGGCGGATCGATCCAGAGCATCGGCAGATGCTGGAGGGCGCGATCGTCCACTGCAGTTTTGGCGATGCTTCGGCCAATCATTCCACCGCGCAGGGTGCGTTCAATACCGCTTGCTGGACTGCCTATCAGGGCATTCCGCTGCCGCTTCTCTTCGTGTGCGAGGACAATGGCATCGGGATTTCGACAAAGACGCCTGGCGGGTGGATCGAAGCGACGATGGGTCAGCGTCCGGGACTGGCTTATTATCGCTGCTCGGGTCTCGATCTCGTCGAAACCTACGTCAGGGCAAGAGAGGCTGCCGATTTCGTGCGCCGTCGCCGCAAACCGGCTT
The DNA here is from genome assembly GCF_984452065.1 of Hoeflea sp. NCBI lineage: Bacteria > Pseudomonadati > Pseudomonadota > Alphaproteobacteria > Hyphomicrobiales > Rhizobiaceae > Hoeflea > Hoeflea sp. The sequence continues at coordinate 1,056 of NZ_CFHWAF010000020.1, forward strand.
TTCTTCACATGTCCACCGTGCGCCTCTACGGCCATGCCGGTTCGGACATGCAGACCGTCTACATGAAAAAGGCCGAGGTCGAAGCGGATGAGGCCAATGATCCGCTGCTTCATTCCGCCCGCCTCCTGATGGAGCACGGCATGCTCGGTCGCGACGATGTGCTTTCGATCTATCATGAGGAGGAGGCGCGCTGCGCCCGGATTGCCGAGAAGGTGATCACGCGGCCCAAACTTGCGACGCCGAAGGACGTGATGGCGAGCCTCGTTCCGCCGGCCCGCGCCTGCCGGCGCGGCAACGGGCCCTCGGCAGACGAAAGGCGGGGCCTCTTCGGCAGCGATGCCAAGGCGCTGGACGCGCCGCAGCATATGGCGCGGCTCCTCAACTGGGCCTTGACCGACCTGATGCTTGAGCATGACGAGATCGTGCTCGCCGGGGAGGATATCGGGCCGAAGGGCGGTGTCTACAACGTGACCTCGAAACTGCATGACCGGTTCGGCGCGCACCGGGTCATCAACACGCTTCTGGACGAGCAGTCGATCCTGGGCCTTGCGATCGGTCTCGCCCACAACGGTTTCGTGCCGATACCGGAAATACAGTTCCTCGCCTATCTGCACAATGCCGAGGACCAACTGCGCGGCGAGGCGGCGACACTGAGTTTCTTTTCAGGCGGGCAGTTCACCAACCCGATGGTCATCCGCATCGCCGGTCTTGGATATCAAAAGGGCTTCGGCGGCCACTTCCACAACGACAACAGCCTTGCCGTGCTGCGCGATATTCCGGGTGTCGTGATCGCCTGCCCGTCAAACGGTGCCGACGGGGTGCACATGCTGCGCGAATGCGTGCGGCTGGCGCGCGAGGAACAGCGCGTCGTGGCGTTCATTGAGCCGATTGCGCTTTACATGACGCGTGACCTGCATGCGGAAAAGGACGGTTTATGGACGTCGGTCTATGAGGCGCCGGGAGCCGGTTCGCCGATCAGGCTTGGTGAGATCGGCCGGCATGGTGACGGCACCGACCTTGCAGTCCTGACCTACGGGAACGGCTATTACCTTTCGCGCCAGGCCGGGAAGATTCTCGAAGACGCGCACGGACTGCAGGCCCGCATTATCGATCTGCGCTGGCTGGCGCCGCTCAATACCGAGGCGATCCTGGAGGCCGTCGGACCTTGCGGACATGTGCTTGTCGTCGATGAATGCCGGACGACCGGCTCCCAGTCCGAGGCGCTGATGGCGCTTCTGGCTGAACGGGCGGACCCCGAGAAGCCGATTGCGCGGATCGCCGCTTATGACAGCTTCATTCCGCTCGGACGTGCCGCGACCGCAACGCTTCCGAGCCGCGACGCGATTGTCGAAGCGGCGCTGGAACTGACGGGCAGGCGGTCATGACCCGCACCGCTGTCGTCATCTGTCCCGGGCGCGGGACTTACAACAAGGCGGAGCTCGGCTATCTCGGACGGCATCATGCCGACAAGACAGACTTCATCGCCATGGTGGATGCTTATCGGAACGAACGCGATCAGGTGACCGTCAGCGCGCTGGACGGCGCGGAGCGCTACAGTGTCGGCGCGTTCTCGCGTGGCGACAATGCATCGCCGCTGATCTATGCCTGCGCCTATTGCGATTTTCTCGCAATTGACCGGTCAAAGTTCGATATCCTTGCCGTGACCGGCAACTCCATGGGCTGGTACATCGCGCTCGCCTGCGCCGGCGCACTGTCTCCGGCGGGCGGCATGGACGTCGTCAATACAATGGGCACGCTGATGCAGGAGAGCCTGATCGGCGGCCAACTCGTCTATCCGTTTGTCGATGCGGATTGGCGAGAGGTGCCGGGTCGCCGCGAGGAGGTCTTCGAGCACATCAGGCGGATCAATCTGGAGCCGAACAGCAGCCTCTATGTTTCGATTGAGCTTGGCGGAATGCTCGTCCTTGCAGGCAATGAGGCCGGCCTTGCGGCGGCGGAAGCCGTGCTGCCGCGTGTCGATGAGCGGTTTCCGTTGCGCCTTGCAAACCATGCGGCGTTTCATACGCCGCTGCAGGAGCCGATCGCCGAAAAGGGCAGGGCGGCACTCGGGCCGTATTTGTTCAAGCAGCCTGAACTGGCGATGGTCGATGGCAGGGGCAGCATCTGGTATCCTCAGGCAACTGATCTGACCGCGCTGAGGGAATACACCCTGGGTCACCAGGTCACGCAGACATATGATTTTACCGCTGCCATACACACGTCAGTGCGGGAATTCGCGCCTGATTGCCTGATTGTGCTCGGGCCGGGAAACACGCTCGGCGGTGCGGTGGCGCAATCGCTGATTTCGTGCGGTTGGGACGGACTTTCGGGCAAAACGGATTTCAGCGAACGTCAGCGCGCGGAACCGCTGCTGATATCCATGGGCCTTGACGGGCAAAGACCGTGGGCCGTCAGCTGACTTTGGCAAGACGCAGGCTGCTGACCGTTTCGGCGACATCGGGCACACGGCGGATGTCGTCGAGGATTTCGTCCAGCTTCTTCAGTGAATGGGTTCTGATCTCCACGATCATGTCGAAACTGCCGCTGAGGGAGTGGATATCCCCGGTTCCGTCGATGCGCCTGAGCCTCGCCACCGTGGGGCGCATATCGTTGGCGACGAGCTTCAGAAGGCAGAAGGCGCTGATGATGCGCTCGTCCTCGTCCGGGCTGAGCTCGACCGTGAACCGGTTGATCGCCCCGCTGTCTCTCATGCGGGCAATACGGTTTTGCACCGTGGCGCGGGAAATTTTCAGGTCGGCCGCAAGATCGGAGATGGAGCGTCGTCCGTCTTCGGTTAGTATCTGCACAAGCCTGCGATCGATATCGTCCATAGCCTGATTTCATTTTGTTTCTGATAATTTTCATTATGTCAGAAAATAAGCGAAATGACAAAAGGAAGTGGCTTTTTGATGACATCCATCCGTAGTGTAATGGGAGCGGTTTTGGTCGCTCTTATCCAGGAGAAATTGCCATGACATTTGAAGATATCCTGACCGCGTCCGGTTTCGGCAAGGGTGAGCTGGAAGGCGGATCGCTGCATGTCCATACGCCGATTGACGGAAGCCGCATCGCGTCGCTGAAGACCGATACGGTCGCGGATGTCGAAAAGGCAATCGCGGCAAGCAACAAGGCCTTCCGGCAGTGGCGCCGTGTGCCTGCGCCAAGGCGCGGGGAACTGGTCAGGTTTCTTGGCGAGGAATTGAGGGCGGAGAAGAAAAATCTCGGCCGGCTGGTGACGCTCGAATGCGGCAAGATTTATCAGGAGGGCCTGGGCGAAGTTCAGGAGATGATCGATATCTGCGACTTCGCGGTCGGCCTGTCGCGGCAGCTTTACGGCCTGACGATCGCTTCCGAGCGCCCCGGCCACGCGATGCGCGAGACCTGGCATCCGATGGGCGTTTGCGGTGTCATTTCAGCCTTCAATTTTCCGGTTGCCGTATGGAGCTGGAACACGGCGGTCGCCCTGGTCTGCGGCAATTCCGTGCTCTGGAAGCCATCCGAGAAGACGCCTCTGACGGCTCTGGCCTGCCGGAAAATATTCGAGCGCGCGGCGGCGCGGTTCGGCGAGGCACCGGACAATCTGCTGCAGGTGCTCGTCGGCGGGCGGGATGTCGGCAGTGCCATGGTGGGCTCGAAGGATGTCGCGATCGTCTCGGCGACGGGCTCCACGCGCATGGGCCATGCGGTCGGCGTCAAGGTCGCCGAACGGTTCGGCCGCTCGATCCTTGAGCTGGGTGGCAACAATGCGATGATCGTCAGCGGCAGCGCCGATCTGGAGATGGCCTTGCGGGCGATCGTTTTTTCCGCGGTCGGAACCACAGGGCAGCGGTGCACGAGCCTGCGCCGCCTGATCGTCCATGAGAGCATTTACGACGCGCTGCTGCCGAGGCTGAAGGATGCCTATTGCGGCCTGCCGATCGGCAATCCGCTCGAAGAGGGCGTCCTTGTCGGGCCGCTCGTCGACGCGGACGCGAAGGGCGCCATGCAGTCGGCGCTGGATAAGGCGCAAACCGAGGGCGGGGCGGTGCATGGCGGCGAACCGACACTGATCGCCTCCTATCCGGATGCGGCCTATATGGCGCCTGCCATTGTCGAGATGCCGGACCAGAGTGATATCGTCAGGCACGAGACCTTCGCTCCGATCCTCTATGTCATGAAGTACAAGGAGCTTGGCGAAGCCATCGAGATGCAGAACGCGGTGCCCCAAGGGCTCAGCTCCTGCATCTTCACCACCGATGTGCGCGAGGCGGAAGAATTCCTGTCTGATGTCGGTTCCGACTGCGGCATTGCCAACGTCAATATCGGACCGTCCGGCGCCGAGATCGGCGGTGCGTTCGGCGGGGAAAAGGAAACCGGCGGCGGGCGTGAATCCGGTTCGGACGCCTGGAAGGCCTATATGCGCCGGCAGACCAACACGGTGAACTATTCACGCGAACTGCCTTTGGCGCAGGGCATCAAATTCGATATCTGAAGGCGGGGACATGACATGAAGGACATTGCGGTTCTCGGACTTGGCAAGGTCGGCAAGCTGGCCGCGCTGCTGCTGCATGAATGCGGCTTTACGGTCACGGGTTTCGATCAGCGCACGCCGCGTGAGGCCGTACCCTATGC
>NZ_CFHWAF010000020.1:5676-42878 GCF_984452065.1 Hoeflea sp.
AAATGCCGACATATCGGACGGCACCGTGCTGCGCGAACGCTTCGGGGATTTTGACGCCGTGCTCTCCTGTCTTCCCTATCACCTCAATATCGGGATTGCCGACGCCGCCCACGCGGCAGGCATTCATTATTTCGACCTGACCGAGGATGTGCCGACCACCAAACACATCATCGATCTCGCCGCGTCGTCAAAGGGCCTTATGGCGCCGCAATGCGGGCTGGCGCCGGGCTTTGTCGGCATCGTCGGCGCATCGCAGATCGCCGAGTTCGACAAATGCCGTTCGCTGCGCATGCGCGTCGGGGCGCTGCCGCAGAATCCGACCGGCCTGATGGGATACTCCTTCAACTGGTCGCCGGAGGGTGTCGTCAACGAATATCTCAATGATTGCGAAGTCATTGAGGACGGCGAGCGCAAATGGGTGTCGCCCATGGAGTGGCACGAAACGCTCTATATCGACGGGGTCAAGCTGGAGGCGTTCACCACGTCGGGCGGCCTCGGCACCATGTGCGACACCTATCACGGCACGGTGGACAATATCGATTACAAGACCATGCGTTATCCGGGGCACATGGCGCTGATGAATTTCTTCTTCCATGAACTCCTGCTGCGCGAGCGGCGCGAGCTGGCGGGCGAAATCCTGGTTCATGCCAAGCCGCCCGTGGATCATGATGTCGTCTATGTCCATGTCGCGTCGGAAGGCGAGATCGAGGGGCGTCTTTCGCGCAAGGAATTCGTCCGCGCCTACCGTCCCATCGAGATCGCGGGCGTGGACCGTACGGCCATCGCCTGGACGACGGCCGGCTCGGTCGTGGCGGTCATCGAAATGGTGCGTGACGGTATCCTGCCGCAAAGCGGGTTCCTCAGGCAGGAGGACATTCCGCTGGACGCCTTTTTGCGGACCCGCACTGGCGCATTCTATGCGCAATGAGGCATAAGGGAACGGACTAGAGTAAGTCAGCTCTAAATAATCCGTTCCAACAGAATGCGACCGGACGTGGCCCGCAGACTTCCCCAGACCAGCTTGCTCGAAACCTTCGAGGCCGCCGCGCGGCGCGGCAGTTTCACGCTCGCCGCCGCCGATCTCAACATGACGCAGGGCGCGGTCAGCCGGCAGATCCGTGCGCTTGAAGAACAGCTCGGCACCGAGCTCTTTATCCGCGAGCGGCAAAGGATTTCACTGTCTCCGGCCGGCGCCACCTATCTGGAAGAGATCTCAAAGGCGCTTTCGATCATCCGGATGGCGTCGACGGCGCTGCAGGTCAACCCGGACGGCGGCGTACTCAATCTCGGCATCCTGCCGACATTCGGCACCCGATGGCTGGCGCCAAGGCTGCCCGAGTTCTTCCGGCAGAACCCCGGCATCACCGTCAATCTGACGACCAAGCTGCGGCCCTTCGACTTTTCCAGCGAGATGCTGGATGCGGCGATCCATTTCGGCGCCGACGACTGGCCGGGCACCGAGCAGCTTTTCCTCGCCGAGGAGACCGTCGTGCTTGCCTGCTCTCCCGAGCTGCTGCCGCGGCTCAACATTGCGACGGTCGAGGATGTGGCGCGCGGGCCGCTGCTTCATCTGGCGACCCGGCCGCATGCCTGGAGGCGCTGGTTCGATATGAACGGACTGAATGCGGATGTCGCTCCGGGCACGACGTTCGACCAGTTCGCGACCATGGCGCAGGCCGCTTCGCACGGCCTCGGGCTCGCCCTGCTGCCCGAATTCCTGATCGAGGAAGAGCTGCGCAGCGGCAGATTGGTGGCGGCGTGGGACGGTGCCAACAAAAGCATCGGCAGTTACGCGCTGATCTGGCCGGCGGCGCGGCGCGATCACCCGCCGCTGGTGCGTTTCAGGCAGTGGATCAAGGGTGCGGTTTCCGACGGGCTTCAGGGTGGCTAGCTGTGGAGGCTCATGAGGTTGTTCATATCCAGTGCCGGTCGGCTGATTTGGAGTGTGTCTGTCTCCCAGTCGTAACCGTAGGTCTAAAACGAGAGTGCCGACGGGAAATTGGAGTTAAGCAAAAAAACTCTTGAAGCTTTCAGAATTCCCGCTATAAGTGTATTTTGTTAGGTGGCCAAAAGCCCAGCGAGCCAATCTGTTTCCCATGCGGATAGCTAGCCACGATGATCGGCTACATTCATCGTAAGCTTGGGTGGGTTTTCTGGTGCGTCGTTTTTTACGTTTTTATGTTCCCATTTTTGTCTTTCTTCTTATCACTTCCTCTGTCATCGCTAGCGCTCAGGAAAGTGAGCCGGAAGGGAGTGAAGAAAGCGACAGAGATTTTTCTCTGATCGTTGACGAAGTGCTTGTTCAGCGCGGAACGCTCAGAAAATTCGTCTCGTTTTCCTATAATTCTGAAGTTGATTATTCAGATGAATTGCTCGGAATCAGCAATGCTCGCGATGCACTCACCGCAACAGCCGGATTGCGCTACGGTTTCTCTAACCGCTTCGAGGCAGGATTATATGCATCATGGTCCGGCGCTTTAGAAAACAACTTTGTGATTGGTAGCGGTAGCAACACACACACTGAACATGGCTTTCGCAATTTGGGCGTGTCGCTTTCCTACAGGTTGATGAATGATGACGGAATCCGGCCTGCTCTGATTGTTGCAGCCAGCTCTGCCTTGGTTGAAAGGGACAGCAGCGCAAGCGATGAATACAGTTTTGGAAAGACGAACAGCGTATCGGTGCGGATGTACCGGATTATTGATCCCGTCATTGTCGCGGGCACAATAACTTATCAGCGTAGCGAAGCGCGATCCGTCGGCGGTGTTGAACTTGGTGCCCGACAGAGTTTTCTCTTTTCTCCAACGGTGTCGGTCGCTTTCAACGATCGGGTAACGCTGTCAACAGGATTTAGCCTGTCCCGCGCGACATCTGTAAACGTCAATCAGTTCGAAACCGCGCCTGACCGCACACGCGCGAGCCTGAATTTGGGGCTCGGATACGTGATGCAAAACAATCGCAGCCTCAGGCTTGGCGTAAACACCGAGTTGTTGGGTGACCGGTCGTTTGGCTTCAATCTTGGGATGGATTTCTAAGGGAGAATTCTATTGCATCTCTATATTGTTCGATTGATTTCAGCAGTTCTTATTGCGGTTGGCGCCACTGCTTCCGTATCCGCCCAGAGTTCTGGTTTGAGCGCAACGGAGAGAAGCTTTGTATTTCAAGGCAAGGCCGATGCAAAATCTCTTTCCCGTCAACGCATGCAGGAGATTGAAGGACGGGCCGCGCCTCTGATTGCCGTCGTCATTATGCAGGGCGGCCGCATGATCGTTCAAAGATGGGTGAGCACAAGAGTTGCGGCGTCGATTGCGCGGCAGGGAGGTAACCTCTGGGCACCGACCAGACAATCAGCGAACGCTCTCGCTCGGCAGGTCAGCCAGGGCAGTGCAAGGCCGATACGCGAATTTCACTCGGGAGCGGGTAAGAGGTTTACTCACTATCATACCAACCCGCGAAACGGTTCCCACGTCTGGTATGGCACCCCCCGGCAATACGGATTTCTTGGCACAATCGGTGCGCCAGGCGTCGCAACTTGGGGATCATTCACCGGCGAAGCGAGAGCCGGCTATGATGAAAACCGAACATGTGACTTTGCTTGCCATAGACCGACCGCACCAAATCAACTGGCGCTTTTGGAAGGGGCAAAAACGTCCAGCCATTATCTTTCAAACACCGGCTTTACGACATGGAAAGATCAGCGAGATCAGGGCATCGTGAAGCAAAGGTTCGATTACACCTGCGGTGCGGCGTCGGTTGCAACAATTCTCACATATTTCTACAATTCACCTGTGGAAGAGCCGGATGTCCTCACGCGCCTTGAGGACGAGGAGCAATACTCTCTCGACGATTTGTCCCGTGTCGTTGTTGAGTGGGGCTTCAGGGGTGTTGGCTTGTCAGTGTCTTTTGATGATCTCAAGAAGCTGAAAGTGCCGGTTATCGCGCACATTCATTACCGCGGCCAGGATCATTTTACCGTCATACGCGGTGTCAACGAGGAGGGAACCGTTCGGTTGGCCGATTCGTCCTTTGGCAACCGCAGAATGCGAGAAGCGGAATTTAGAAAATATTGGGAAAAGGGTGAAGAAGGTTCTGTGCTTGTCATCCTGCCACAGGACATCGCCAGTGCGGAAATCAACGAACATTATTTCGGGCCGTTCAACACGTTCGAGGCACTGTTGAGGAGCTATCTTTTTGATGGTCCGCTTTCAGACCCCATTGGCAGATAAGGAGATTTATCAATGTCCTACGGTGTCCTGTTTGGGAGCAAAAGAAAAATAGACTGCCTGGCGACACAAAGGCATCGGTTCTCCACGGAGAAAATAGGAGACTTGTATTTTCATTTTAGAATGGATTTTGAGGGAATAGATCATCTATTCCGTAATTCGGATTATAAAAATTCACTCACTCTTTCCGAGTGTTTTTTTGAAATATTAGACTGCATAAATGACCAAAATATTATTTTCTCTGTTTTTCTATTGAAGAATCAAGAGTCCGAGAAGGATTTGCGTAAAAAATTTGAATTTATGAAGAGAGGGTTTTGGGATGGGCGCAGCGTATCAGAAGATATTGTATATTATCCATTCAAAAAATATTTGGGAAATCTAGTTGAAGGGCAAAGTAATGCAGATCGCTTTGGAGCGATTGTAAGGGCTGAACATGACGATCCTAAAAGTAGCGCCGTGGCTGCGATTGCAACTTTAATGAAGTATTATTTTGGTTTTTCATTAAAAGAAAGAGAATTAAGTAATAATTTTGGAGAATTAGATTGTATAAATTTGCATAGGCTCGCCGATACTGTAAGTAATTATGGTTTTAGGGCGAGCGTCGAGACAAAAAATATTAAGGAATTGAGAGAAAAAAATAGTCCGATAATAATCGGCGTAGAGACACGCGAAAGAAAATACTACAATGTTGTCCGAGGGTATACAGACGACAAACATCTCAGCGTTGCAGACCCGGTTTTCGGTAATATGAGGGTGCATAGTGATGAATTTGAGGAGTGCTGGGAGAAAAGCGCCAAAGGTCAGATGCTATTAATATCGATGATGCCGCCGGCTTAATGACAGTGTCGATAGGAAAAAGAATTTCAGGAATTCTGTTCCTTGTTTTTCTATTTGGATTATCCCTCCCAGCATTTTCTCAAGAATTTGGTGATTCTGAGATTATTATTCTGGGAGAGGTTCACGACAATCCACATGCGCACTTGGTGCAGGCTGAGTTCCTGCGAAAGATATCACCAAAAGCCGTTGTGTTCGAAATGCTGGGTCCGATCGAAGGGATGGCTGCGAACGGTGTTGATCGAAATGATCTTGATGCTATTGCGGAGGCATCAAGGTGGGAAGAAAGTGGATGGCCGCCATTTGATTTGTATGCCCCGGTTTTCGAGGCGATTGGGAATGCCGGCATCCTTGGCGCGGCAGTTCCTGACTTTCTTGTAAGGCAAGCGATTTCATCCAGTGCAATCGATGTTTTTGGTGGTAACGGGGACCGTTTCGGACTTCATCTACCCCTTCCGCCGGAACAAAAGGAAGCCCGGGAAAACCTCCAGTTTGTGGTACATTGCGAAGCGATACCCCGAGCACTCACATCCGGCTTGGTCGAGGCGCAGAGGCTTCGCGATGCGGTGTTTGCCAAAGTCACGCTCGATGCGCTTAACCGCTATGGCGCCCCGGTCGTGCTGATCGCGGGTTTTGGACATGCACGGCTGGATTGGGGCGTACCGGCGGCAATCAAGATTGCCAACCCAAATCTAAACGTATTCTCGATTGGGATCATGGAATCTGAGAGCGACGCACCTTTCAATCAGACCGTCATCGTGCCTCCCGTTGAGCGCCCAGACCCCTGCGAAGGCTTTAACCGATAGTACACTTTGTGAGGTTGGATGACCAAGACACGCTCTGTTTGCCTGACGGTCGCTTTCGATTGCCATATTATGGCTCTGACGGGTGAATGGTCGTGGCGTTGCCGTAAAGTACATATCCCTTAACTACTCTCGCTTAGATGCAATGAACGCTAAATCGATTCCGGCATTCCGCGGGACTCTACATCTACGGCGCCAAGTTGCGGATCACGCCCACGGTGACTTCGCGCATGGCCGGAATGACGGGCTTCAGGAGCCCGATACGGTCGAAGCAATTCGGATTGTCCTTGAGGGACTGACGCAGGGCCTTGCCGAAAGCCTGCCGCAATTCGGTTCCGATGTTGAATTTCGACACCCGGCTGGTCCGCGCCAGTTCGCGGCGGACGTCGGCGGGAATGCCGCTTCCGCCGTGCAGGACGAGCGGCATGGTGGTCACGTCCTCGATGGCGCGAAGGCGTTCGACATTGATCTGAGCGTCTGCATCGGTCTGCAGATGCACATTGCCGACAGAGATCGCCATGGCGTCCGCGCCGCTTTCCCGGTCGAAGAGCGCCGCTTCCTCGACGCTGGTCATGGCGGAGGCCTTTCCCGCCGCATAGCCGACAAAGCCAACTTCGCCTTCGACAGAGACGCCGGCCCTGGCGGCTTCGGCGCTGATGCGGGCGGTCAGCTCGATATTTTCTTCAATCGGCCGCTCGGAGCCGTCGAACATGACGGAGGTAAAGCCGCAATCGATGCCCTCGCGGCATTCCTCGAGGGAGCGGGCGTGGTCGATATGGCACACGATCGGCACCGATGCCTGGTCCGCCAGATGCCGGAACATGGGCCCAAGAACCCGAACCGGCGTGTGTTTGCGGCATCCGGGCCCGGCCTGCAGGATGATCGGGCAGCCGGTTTCTTCCGCTGCCTCGACATAAGCGACTGCGTCTTCCCAGCCAAGAACGACAAGGCCGGCAACGGCGTAGCCGCCGCGCGCGGCCGGCGGCAGCACGTCGCGCAGCGTCGCTGCCGTCATTTGAACTTCGCGATCATGTCTTTGATGCCGGGGATCGTCTCGATCTGCCAGGCGTGATCGGGCTGGAAATACTGGACAAGGGAGCGCTGGGACAGCCCGCCCAATATGGTAAAGTAGTACATCTCGTAGCCGGGCGCGACCACACAGGGGTGATAGCCCTTGTCGAGTATAATCGTCGAGCCGTCGACGATATGATAGGCGTCGCCCACCTCGCCGTCCTCGCGCTGCACAAGCTGCATGCCGAATCCGTGCGACGGGCGAAAGCGGAAATTGTACGTCTCGTCGTGACGGGTCTCGTTGGGGAGACGGTCCGTATCGTGCTTGTGCGGCGGGAAGCCCGACCAGCCGCCCTGACCGACGGTGAACAGCTCCGAGACAAGAAGCCGGCCGACGCGGTCATGATACTTCGTGCCGAGAATGTGTTTGATCTTGCGGTGCGTCTTGGTGTCGTCCGACCCGTATTGAACAAGATCGAGCTCGTCCTGGCGGACTGCGAAGGGTTCAAGCGTTTTGTCGTAACGGGCTCCGGCAACGAAGACTTCGGCGTTTCCGCCTGTCGCGACCATGGTGGCGCGAACGCCGGACGGAACATAAACGCCCTCGGGCTCGCCGTCCCACACATCCGCACCGCGTTTGCCGATCGATGCGAAGACCTCGCCCCCAACGGTGACATCCACGGTCCCGGTGGCCGGCACGATACAGGTTTCATAGCCCGGTACGGCGTATTCGAATGCCTGATCCCTCTTCAACTTGACGATGTTGAAATAGTTCAGGGGAACGCGGGCATCATCGACGTCGACGATGGCTTTGTTCTCGTTTTCAAAAGGCGGTATGTGCATCAGCCGCCTCCTTTCCTTGATTTGGACCGGGGTGATTAGTCATGAATTCTTCCAGTTGCTGTGCATTCGGCATTGCGGGTGCGCAGCCGACATTCGAGACCACCATGGCGGCGGCGGCCGAACCGCGGCGCAGAGCGTCGTCAAGTGGCCGCCCTGCCGCCAGGGCGCTGATGAAATTGCCGAGAAAAGCGTCGCCCGATCCGGTGGGCTTCAGAGCGTCGACCCTGTAAATTCCGGTTTCGATGGTCCGCGGCCCGTCATGGGTGACCGAGCCGCGTTCGCCCATCTTGTAGACAACCAGCGCGTTGTTCTGTTCGGCCAGTTTCGCGGCAAGCTGCTTGCCGGCCTCGCGGTCACCGGCGAGCGTTGCGAATTCCTCGTCATTGCCGACAAGAATGTCAGCCTTGTTTGCGGCCCGCAGACAGATTTCTCCCGTGTCTGTGACCGTCGGCCACGAATAGGGCCGATAATCAAGGTCGAGGATAACCGGGATGCCTGCTGCCCGCGCCGCATCGATCGCCCTGAAGGTCGCCGTGCGGCTTGGCTCGGCCGCCAGACAGGTTCCGGTGGTGATGAAGGCGCCGAAATCGGCGTACTCGATTGCTGCGACATCCTCCTCCGTCACCTCAAAATCGGCTGCGCCGTTCCGGTAAATCACGGACTGGCAGTTCTCAAGCCGCGTTTCGACAAGTGCCAGCGAGGTCCGGACCTGTCCGCTGATCGTCCGCACCATTTGGGAATCGACGCCGTAATCATCCAGCTGATTGCGGACGAAGCGGCCGATGGCGTCATCGGAAACGGCGGTGACGAGCGATGCCTTGCCGCCCTGTCGGGCAATGGCGACCGCGATATTCGCGGACGAGCCGCCAAGCGCCGTTGTGAAGGCGCCGGCGTGTTCGGTTTCCGCCCCGGGCGGATCGGCATAAAGGTCCATTCCGGCCCGGCCGAGTACCACGAATCGGTTTTTCCTTATTGATTCCAGTAGGCTAGGGGAGATTTCGCTCAAATTGATTCACCTATAGCCCGATGCGCTGCTGTTTGCGGCTCTCATCGAGCTCCTTCCTTGCGGCGGCGACGTCCGGGTTCTCGGTGACTTCCGGAACGCCGACCTCCCACCAGGCATGCCCCTCGTCGGTCCAGCCTTCATAGGGGTCGGTTTTCAGCGAAATCACATAGGTGCGGTCGGATGCACGGGCGCGGACGAACGCTTCCTCCAACTGGGCGATGGATGCGACGGTTTCGGCATTGGCGCCCATGGACCGGGCATGCGCCTCGAAATCCACCGCGAATGGTTCGACCGCGAGGTTACAATCCTTGATCAGGTTGTTGTAGGAGACGTTTCCGGTGTTGTTCTGCAGCTTGTTGATCACCGCGAAGCCGCCATTGTCGCATACGACGATGATCAGCTTCATGCCGCTGAGAACCGAAGAATAGATGTCGGAGTTGAGCATGAGATAGGAGCCGTCGCCGGTGAAGACGATGGTTTCCCTGTCGGGTTCCGTCTCCGACTGGCCCATGCGGGCGCCCCAGGCGCCGGCGATCTCGTAACCCATGCAGGAATATCCGAATTCCACATCGACCGTGCCGACGGCGTGGGTGCGCCAGTTGGCCGTCACCTCGGCGGGCAGTCCGCCGGCGGCGGCGACGATCCGGTCGTTGGGATCGCAGACCCTGTTGATGGCCCCGACGACCTGCGCATAGGACATCGGGCGGTTGCTGCCTTCCTTCGTCACGGGGCTGATATTGACGTCCAGATAGGTGTCCCAGTCCGCACGTTCACCGGCGGCCTTGTCGCGCCAGGACTGCGGCGTGGCATAACCCTCCATGGCGTTCGTCAGGGCGCTCAAGGAGAGCTTGGCGTCTCCGACAACCGGCATGGACCGGTGTTTGGCCGCGTCATAGCGCGCGGCATTGATGCCGACAATACGCGCGTCCTTGGAGAACGCCGACCAGGAGCCGGTGGTGAAATCCTGCAGGCGCGTGCCGACGGCTATGACGACATCGGCATCGCGTGCCAGGACATTGGCCGAGTTGGAGCCCGTCACGCCGATAGGTCCGCAGTTCAGCGGGTTTTCGTAGACGAGATTGGCGCGTCCGGCGATGGTTTCGACAACGGGAATTCCATACCGTTCGGCAAAGCCGGTGAGTTCGTCCACAGCACGGGAATACTGCACCCCGCCTCCGGCCACGATGAGCGGCCGTTCAGCCTTTCCTATCAGGGCCGCCGCGTCGGCAATCTCCAGCGCGTCGGGCGCCTGGCGGCGAATGCGGTGTGTCCTCTCCTCGAAAAAGGCGGCTGGATAGTCAAAGGCCCAGCCCTGCACATCCTGCGGCAGGCCGAGAAACGCCGGGCCGCAATCGGCGGGATCGAGCATCGTGTCGATGGCACGCGGCAGCGACTGAATGAGCTGTGCCGGGTGGACGATCCTGTCCCAGTAGCGGGTGACGGATTTGAATGCATCGTTGACGGAAATGCTCGGATCGTTGAAGTGCTCGACCTGCTGCAGAACGGGATCGGGCAGCCGGGTTGCAAAGGCGTCGCCGCAAAGGAGGAGCAGGGGCAGGCGGTTTGTATGTGCAATGCCGGCTGAGGTCAGCATATTCGTCGTTCCGGGACCGGCCGAGGAGGTGGCGAACATGAAGCGCTGGCGCAGCTTCTGCTTGGCGTAGCCGATCGCGGCCATGGCCATGGACTGTTCGTTCTGGCCGCGCCATAGGGGCAACGCCTCGCGATGGGTTTCGAGTGCCTCGCCGAGGCAGGTGACATTGCCGTGTCCGAAAATTCCGAAGCCGCCGGCGCAAAGACGCACCCGCTCTCCGTCGATCTCAATATACTGCGCTGCAAGGTGGCGTATCAGCGCCTGGGCCATGGTCAGTCTGATTGTTTCTTGCTTGCCCATCTTTGTTCCTCCGTCGGCACATTTGCGTCTATATTTTTGTATGTGCGAACTTCGCTTGACGATAGAGCCTAAATCGAGTTTATGCTTTTTGCAACCGGTTGCAAAAAAGATCTGGGGAGCAGCCTTATGACCGAAATAGGCATAGGAATTGTCGGTGGCGGATATATGGGCAAAGTCCACTCCGTCGCCATGCATGCCGTCGGAGCCGTGTTCGAGACAAAGCTGCGGCCGCGCTGCGAGATGATCTGCACCACGACGCCTGAGGGAGCGGCGGAAAAGGCCCGTATCTTCGGCTTCAACCGGTCGACACATGACTGGCGGGAGCTTGTCGCCGATCCGCGGGTCGATGCGGTCGTGATCGCCTCGACCCAGAACACGCATCGCGACATTGCCTTGGCTGCGATCGCCGAGGGCAAGCCGGTTTTCTGTGAAAAACCTTTGGGTCAGTCGATTGAAGAGGCGCGCGAGATGACTGAGGCCGCCGAGACGGCGGGCGTGGTCAACATGGCCGGCTTCAACTATATCCGCACGCCGGCGTCCCAGCTTGCCCGCCAGATCATCCAGGCTGGCGAAATCGGCGACATCACCTATTTTCGCGGCGAGCATACGGAGGATTTTTTCGCCGATCCCGAGGAACCGGCGACCTGGCGTTCGCACGGGCGCGCGAACGGCAACCTTGGCGATCTTGCGCCGCATATCATCAATGGAGCGCTGGCGCTCGCCGGTCCGATCAAATCGCTCGTGTCCGATGTCGAAACGGTTCATAAAACCCGCCCGGGGGCAAACGGGCCGGTGGACATCACGAATGACGATCAGAGCCAGTTCCTGTGCCGGTTCGAAAGCGGCGCGATGGGGATGCTCTATACAAGCCGCATCGCGACCGGCCGCAAGATGGGCTATATTTACGAGATCTTCGGCACCAGGGGTGCCTTGCGGTTTGATGGCGAGGACCAGAATGCGCTGTGGCTCTACAAGGGCGATTGTGAGCCGGGGCGCGAAGGGTTCACAAAGATCCTGACCGGGCCCGAGCATCCCGATTACAAGGCTTTTTGTCTTGGACCGGGACATGGCACTGGCTATCAGGATCAGATCATCATAGAAGCGCATGATTTTCTGAAAGCCATCGAGACCGGACAGTCGCTCTGGCCGACTTTCCGGGACGGTCTCATGGTGTCGCAGGTCGTCGAGGCGGCATGGTTGTCGCACGATGAGAGGCGATGGGTGTCGATGGACGAGGTAACGGGCTCATAGCCTGTAGACGGTAAGGGTTAAACGATGACAATAAAAATAGGAAACGCGCCCTGCAGCTGGGGCGTCGAGTTCGCGGACGATCCCCGCAATCCGCACTGGAAGACCGTGCTCGATGAATGCCGGGAGGCCGGCTATACCGGCATTGAGCTCGGACCCGTCGGGTTCATGCCGGAAGACCCGGCGGAGCTGGGCGACGCCCTTGCGGAACGCGACCTTGAGCTGATCGGCGGCGTTGTCTTCCGGCCGTTTCACGATCCGGACAAATGGGACGATGTCCTGGACGGCTCGGTTCGCACATGCCAGGCGCTCAAGGCGCATGGGGCAAAGCATCTCGTATTGATCGACTCGATTTCGGAGCGGCGTGCGCCGACGGCCGGGCGGCCGGTTGAAGCCGAGCAGATGCATGCGGAAGAATGGTCCGCCTACCGCGATCGCATTGCCCATATCGCCCGGATGGGCAGTGAGGAATATGGCCTGACCACGGCGATTCACCCGCATGCCGGCGGCTTTATGGACTTCGAGGACGAGACGGAGCGGCTGCTGGCGGAAATCGACCCGGCCATCCTGCAAATCTGTCTCGATACGGGTCACGCCCACTATGCCGGTTTCGACCCGGTGGACTTCATGGACCGGCACATGGATCGCATCTCCTACATGCATTTCAAGGATATCCACCCCGGCGTGAAGGCGCAGGCGATCGCCAATCGCACCGATTTTTATGAGGCCTGCGCTCAAGGGATCTTCTGCAATCTCGGAGAAGGCGAAACCGATTTTCCCGCGGTGCGCCGCAAACTGATCGATTCCGGTTTCGAGGGCTGGTGTACGGTCGAGCAGGACTGTGACCCGAGCGGCGACACGTCGCCGGTGGGCGATGCGCGGGCGAACCGCGCATATCTTGAATCCATCGAATTTCGTTGAGGTGACACCATGGCCAGGCTCAACTGGGGAATGATCGGCGGCGGCGAAGGCAGTCAGATCGGACCGGCGCACCGGATCAGCGCCGGACTGGACGGCTATTTTCATCTTGCGGCCGGCGCGCTTGATGCCGATGCGGCACGCGGCAAGGCTTTTGCCGAAAGGCTCGGCATCGCTCCGGATCGCGCCTATGGCGATTGGCGCGAGATGCTGGAGGGCGAAAGCGGGCGCGACGACCGTATCGATCTGGTCACCGTGGCAACGCCCAATGCGACGCATTACGAGATCACCAAGGCCTTCCTTGAGAACGGTTTCAACGTGCTTTGCGAAAAGCCGATGACGATGACCGTGGAGGAAGCCGAGGACGTGGTCGCAACGGCGAGGGAAACCGGCAGGATCTGCGCCGTCAATTACGGTTATTCGGGTTATGCGATGGTGCGCCACATGCGTGCGATGGTCGCCCGCGGCGACCTTGGCGGGGTGCGGCTCGTCAAGGCGGAGTTTGCCCACGGCTTTCATGCCGATGCGGCCGATGCCGACAATCCGCGTATTCGCTGGCGCTACGATCCGGCGCAGATCGGACCGTCCGCCCAGTTTGCCGACTGCGGGATCCACGCATTGCATCTGGCAAGTTTTGTGGCCGGGCAGGAGGCCGAAACACTGTCGGCCGATTTTGTCTCCGCCGTCGATTCCAGAACGCTCGAGGACGACGCCATGGTCAATGTGCGCCTTGACGGCGGCGCGGTGGTCAGGCTGTGGACGAGCGCTGTCGCGATCGGCCGTACGCACGGCCTCGCCGTTCAGGTCTTCGGCGAAAGGGGCGGTTTGCGCTGGGAGCAGGAGCACCCCAACCAGCTTTACTGGACGCCGCTCGGCGGGCGCACCGAGATCATTGAAAGGGGCGCGCCGGATTTGTCGCCCGAGGCCGACCGTGCCTCGCGCGTGACCATCGGCCACGCCGAGGGCATGCCGCTTGCCTTTGCCAATATCTATGCCGATCTGGCGGAGGTTATCGGTGCCGAAAAAGAGAGCCGGGAACCGCATGCGGCGGCCATGTCCTATCCGACCGCGCTCGACGGTTTGCGGTCCATGGCGGCCATTCGCGCAGCCGTCGAATCGGCATCCGGCAACGGCGCTTGGACGGATGCCCGGCCGCCATCGCTGCGCGGCGACAGCGGGTCCGGTTCAAGTTAAACCGGACTTGCGCTAACGGCTCGGCAGGGGCCTTAACGTGCTGCGTTCGGTAATCGAGCAGGGAAACAGCTGGTTCCTGGTGCCCTGTTCGGTCCCTTCGATCATCGCGACGACCAGTTCGACTGAATTGAGGATAATGTCGCGGATCGGCTGGCGGATGGTGGTCAGATCGTAGGCCGACCAGCCCGCCATATTCATGTCGTTGAAGCCGAGAAAACCGATTTCTCCGGGTATGGAAAGGCCCCGTTCGCGGGCTGCGTCCATGGCGCCCATGCAAATCAGATCGTCGCCGCAAAACAGCGCCTCGACCGTCCTTTCATCAAGAAGGGAAATCATCGCCCGTTTTCCGGACGAATAGGAATATTCGTCGGCAAAGCGGACGTCGGCCGGCTCGATGCCGAGTTTGGTGATTCTCTTCAGAAACCCTTCCAGGCGATCCTGCGTCGATGTTGCCGATTGCGGGCCCGCGAGCAGGGCGACGTTGCGGTATCCGCGGTCGAACAGGGTCTGGGCAGCCATTTCGCCGCACTGGCGGTTGTCAATGCCGACGATGTTCACACCGGATGCGGTGTGGACCTTTCCGAACGCGTGGATGACCGGAACGCCGGCCTTGCGAAAGGCGTTCGGAAATGTGGGCGGCAGGGTCGAGCTGGCAATGATGATGCCGTCGACGCGATATTGCCGCAGCATTTCCAGCGATTTTTCCGAGTCGGTTTCCGTGCTCAGATTGACAAGCAAAGGGCGAAAGCCGCGCTTCTGCAGCGCCAGGGTGAAGAGATCGAATACCTCGAGAAAGACG
The DNA here is from genome assembly GCF_984452065.1 of Hoeflea sp. Taxonomy (NCBI): domain Bacteria; kingdom Pseudomonadati; phylum Pseudomonadota; class Alphaproteobacteria; order Hyphomicrobiales; family Rhizobiaceae; genus Hoeflea; species Hoeflea sp. Next base: position 20,450 of record NZ_CFHWAF010000020.1, read on the forward strand.
GGGTTGCGGAAGTTGTTTGCGACGAGGCCGATGAGTTTGGTGCGGTTGGTGGCAAGGCTGCGGGCAATGAGGCTGGGCCGGTATCCGAGTTCCTCGGCGGCCTCCTCGACCTTGCGGCGCGTCTTGGCGGAAACGCTGGCGCCCTCTGTGAATGTCCGTGAAACAGCGGATCGTGAAACGCCGGCCCGGGCTGCGACTTCCTTGAGGGTTACTGCCAATGATTTACCTGTGTCTTGAAACGGCTTTCTTTCGCCGTCATGAAACCAGCGGCAAAAATAGCGTTCCGGCGCAATTGCCGCAACCGCGCGCATGTGCAATTCGTTCGGCCTGAAGCCAATGGCAGTGCGGCAGGTTTCTTGCGTATCGGACAAATCTGCCTTCAGATATGCGGGGAGCCGATTTTACAAACCGGATTTAGCGATGGATCTGACTGCCAGGAACCTGACGCGAGACCTCGTCTCGCAGCTTGATGAAGAAGAAACCGCGCTTCTTTCGACATTGACGGTTGCTGCCCGCGCCGATGTGGCCGGGCCGCAGGAGATGGTCCGGCGCCTGGCGAAGAAGTTCCCGAACTGCCTTCGCATGAGCAGCACAACGGGGCAGCTCGAGTTCTGCAGCGATGAGCTGCGCGCCGTATTTGCCGATGTCCTGTCATCCAGAAACCGGTCCGGAGCGCTGGAACAGGCGGTTGCGGCCTATGCAAAGGGCGATGCGGTGGCCGCGATCGAAGCCGCCCAGGCCGCCGGCGACTATGCGCAGGCGCTCGAATGGTTCCGCGAACAGGGCAATCAGTTCTTCATGCATCTGCACGGGCTCGATGCCTGTCGTCGCGTCATTTCGAATTTCCCGGAGGATATGCGACGCGACAACGCGACACTTGCGGTGGCGCTGGCGATGCATGCGCTCAAATCGGGTAGCGTCAACCGGGCCAGGCACATCGTGCGCGAGCACTTCGGGCCGGAAGCGCTCGATCTCGAGCGCGTTGCGGCAAATCCGCAGGATTATTCGCGCGACTTCCGGATGTTCCGCCTCGTCATGTCGATCTACGAGGACTATGCCATCGGCAATACGGTGCGCGATCATATGTTCGAGCTGCTCGGCGAACTGGAGCTCGATGATCATCTCAACCGCGGCGGTATATACAACACGATGCTGGAGGTCTGCATCCAGCGTCAGCAACTGGACGCCGCCGAGGAGATGGCCAACCGGGCCTGTCATCATTACAAGAAGGCCGGCGTTCCGTTGCTGGTCTTCTATATCGAGCTCCACAGGGCCGTCTTTTCACTCGTGCGCGGTGTGCTGCCGCAGGTCGAAACCGCCGTGCGCGGTGCCGATGCGGCTTTGTCCGAGGTGACATTCGAGACGCCGACGGACCGCCGTCTGCTTGGCCTGATCAAGGCGGTGCTTGCCTACGAGAAAGGCGATGCGGAGCGGCTCGTCACCTATCTGAGCGAAGAGTTCGACAAATTTGCCTATGGCGAGCTTTGGCCGACGATCACCGAACTGGCGCTTTATTACGGCAGTCTGGCGATCAGCGGTGAGCTCGGCATTGCCGCCGCTCGCACATTCCTGGACAAATGGCGGATCCAGGAGTGGCGCTCGCGGCGGTTCAATTTCGTCATCACGATCCGGCAGGTCGACATCCTGCAAAATCACAATCGCTGGCAGGAAGCGGCCGAACTGCTGACGAGCGTTCAGTCGAGGATCAACATGACATGGGTTGAAAGCGCCGAGGAGGCGCTTGAGCTGCTTGACGACACGCGCGAGATCGCAATCGCCTTCGCCTGGATGCGGCATCTTATCCGCCACGCGCCGCGCAACGCCATGCGGTTGCGTCAGGTAGAGCATTTTCAGGCCAATCCCCATGTCAACGACCGGCAGCGCAGCACGCTTTCACTCTGGCTTGCCTATCTCGCACGCCAGCAGCGTGACCTGACCAGGGCGCGTGCGCAGTTCACCAAAGTGCTCGACGGTGCCGCGCGCATGGGAGCGATGACCCACCTGATCGGTGAAAAGGCGATTGTCGATAGGCTGATGGAAGACAAGCGCATCAGCCAGTTTGTCCGTGCCGCGCCGGGAGGCACGGACGTTCTGCGGCGTCTGGATGTGTTTCATTCCGGAGCCGGCCAGCGGGAGGTGCCCGGACTGACGCGGCAGGAACTGCGTGTTCTGACGCTGGTGGCGGAGGGTGCGTCCAACAAATTCGTTGCCCGCCAGATGCGTTTGTCGGAGGTCACCGTCAAATTCCATCTCGGCAATATCTACAGGAAGATGGGTTGCACGAAGCGTGCGGAGGCCATTTCAGCCGCACGGGCGCTGAATTGGGTTGCGTAGACAGGCCTTGATCGCGGATATCGTGCAAAACCTATACGTATTTTTAAAAAACCTATACCTTTTGCAGATTGTGGCAGCGGTGTCCCGGCGTCAGTCTTGAGTGTGACACGTCAGGCCGCGCGGATGGATGAGCCGTTCGCGCGCTGATTTCGAAGATCGGGCCGCAATGCAGACCAATCCAGTCAGCCTCATGCTCAGACGGCTTGTCGGTTTTGCCGGCGTCATGTTCGTGCTGTCGGCGATGATCTTCATTCTCGCCCGGATCGTGCCGGGCGATCCGGCCCGCATCGCGCTCGGCCCGAGCGCCACGCAACAGCAGGTCGATGAAATGCGCGTCGAGATGGGGCTCGATGCGCCGTTGTGGCAGCAATACGCCGACTATGTCTGGCGCGGACTGCAGGGCGATTTCGGTAAATCGCTGATATCGGGGCGGCAGGTCAGCGACGAAATCGCCGCGCTGTTACCGGCGACGCTGGAACTGGTGATTGTCACCGTTCTGCTGATCGTTGCGATCTCGATCCCGCTGGGGGTGATGACGGCCCGTTACCGCAACAGCTGGATCGACAATGCGGGCCGGTTTTTCTCCATCGTCGGCGTCACCATGCCGAGTTTCCTGTTTGCCATATTGCTGCAGCTCATCGCGGCCAACTTCCTGACCGGCTGGCCGGTCCTGGGGCGTGTCGACTATTCGCTCGATCTTCCGCCGGGGCCGACGGGCCTTTTGCTGATCGACTCAGCCCTGCATGGCGACTGGGCGGTCTTCGGCAGCGCTCTTCAACACCTGATGTTTCCGGCGCTCGCGCTGGCCATGGCGGGCATCGGCCAGATCACCCGTATCACGCGGTCGGCAATGATCGAACATCAAAGGCGCGATCACGTCCTGACGCTGAAATCGTTCGGCGTGCCTGACCGGGTCATCGTCTTTCGCTACCTGCTGAAACTCTCGTCGATTGCGCCGCTGACGATCATGGGGCTGGAATTTGCGTCCCTGATCGGAAACGCCTTTGTCGTGGAACTGGTGTTCTCCTGGGGCGGCTTTGCCTCCTACGGGCTCGAGGCGATCCTGCAAAAGGACCTCAACGCCGTCATGGCGGTTGTTCTGGTGTCCGGCTTCTTCTTTGTCGTCGCCAATCTGGTGATCGACATCGTGCTGATGGCGATCGATCCGAGGCTGCGCTTCAAGGAGGCGAACTGATGTCGGTCGCCTCGGGGAACGAGCCGGCGGTCCTTTCCGCCCGCTACATGGCCTGGTACCGCTTCTCCCGCAATCCGTCCGCCGTCATCGGCGGGCTGATGGTGCTGTCCGTCATCCTGGTCGCGATCCTCGCGCCGTTGATCGCGCCTTATCCGGAAGACGTCGGCGCGGCGGTCGACTTCCGCAACCGCCACCGGGCACCGGACTTCGCGCACTGGATGGGCACCGACAAGGTCGGGCGGGATATCCTGACGCGCGTTATCTTCGGCTTCCGGGTTTCGCTCCTTCTCGTGATCGGTGTCCTGGGCGTTGCCGTTCCGGTCGGCGCCGCGCTCGGAATGCTTGCCGGTTACTTCAGCGGCCTGACCGAAAAGATCATCACCGGATTTACCAATGTCATGCTGGCTATCCCGCCATTGATCATGGCGCTGGCGATCGGCAATGTGCTGGAGCCGAACCTCGTCAACGCCATGCTGGCGATCACCCTGTTGTGGTGGACCTGGCATGCGCGGCTCATCTACCGCGTGTCGAAGTCGATCGCCACGGAGGACTTCGTTGAGGCGGCAAGGCTGGCCGGGGCCAGCCACTGGCACGTGCTGACGCGCGAGATCCTGCCCAATTGCGTCTCCGTCATATCGGTCAAAACGACGCTTGATGCGGCCTTCGTCATTCTCTTCGGCGCGACGCTGTCATTCCTCGGGCTCGGTGTAAAACCGCCGACCCCTGACCTTGGTTCAATGGTCGCCGACGGACGGCAGTTCCTGCCTGGAATGTGGTGGGGCGTCCTCGGGCCGGGTTTTGCGATCTTCTATGCGACGCTTGGCTTCAATCTTCTGGGCGACGGTCTGCGCGACATGTTCGACGTGGAGGTCTGAGCCATGACGAGCCTGCTTGAAATCCAGGATCTCAACGTCTCCTTCAGAAATTACGGGATCGTCAGCAATGTGCTCAAGGACGTGGCGCTGAAGATACCGGAGGGCGGTCGTGTGGCTCTCATCGGGGAGACGGGTTCCGGCAAGTCGGTCACCAGCAAGGCCATCCTCGGCACGTTGCCGGAAAACGCCGTCGTCGAGGGCGGCAGCATCCGGTTTGACGGCGAGGACGTGCTGACGCTGTCGCGCGGCAAGCGTGAAGCCATGAAAGGCACGGCCTTTTCGATCCTCATGCAGGACCCGCTGAGCTCCTTCAATCCGGTGTTCCGGATCGGGCGGCATCTGGACGATGTGCTGCGGTTCTCGGACCGGCGCCTGCACGAGCGTTCCGATGCGGCCGACCGGCGCCGGCGCATCGAGCAGGTTTTAAGGCAGGTGCAGCTCTCCGATCCGGCGCGCGTCTTCAATGCCTATCCGTCGCAACTGTCCGGCGGCATGCGCCAGCGCGTGCTGATCGCCCTGGCGCTTTTGCACCAGCCGCGGCTCTTGATTGCTGATGAGCCGGGAACGGCGCTCGATGTGACGACCCAGGACGAGATCATGAAGCTGATCAACCGGCTGGTTTCGGACAATGGCCTGTCTTTGCTGATGATCACCCACAATCTCGGCGTCGTTCGCAAGATGGCCGATGATATCTTCGTCATGCGCCATGGCGAGATCGTTGAAAACGGTCCGCTGACGACGCTGTTCAAGACACCGCAGCAGGCCTATACGCGCCAGTTGATCAATGCGATCCCGCCGCTTTACGGACCGGGTGTCGAGGATCAGCCGGCTGTCGATGCCGACCCGATCATCAGCCTTGCGAATGTGTCCAAGACCTTCGAGGACAGGGGTATTTTCCGGCGCGGCGACAGCCACCGGGCCGTCGACAATGTATCGCTCACCGTCGCCAGGGGCGAGATCTTCGGCCTTGCGGGAGAATCGGGATCCGGCAAGACGACCGTCGCTCGCATGATCATGGGGCTGATCCGGCCGAGCAGCGGAACGATCTCCGTCGATGGCGGCGCTGTCGGCGGCGACGGGCAGGGCTCCGATTACCGCCGCCTGATCCAGATCGTCTATCAGAACCCGGGAACCTCGCTCAATCCGAAGCGCACGGTCGGTCAGACCCTCTCGGTGCCGCTGCGCTTTGCCGGGCTCGACGCGCGGCGTACGGAAGAACGGATCCAGGAGTTGCTGGCGCATGTCGAGCTCGCACCGCACTATGTGTCCAAATATCCGCATGAGCTGTCGGGCGGTCAGAAGCAGCGGGTCGCGATCGCGCGGGCGTTGGCGGCCGATCCGAAAATCATCGTTCTGGACGAGCCGACATCGGCGCTCGATGTGTCGGTGCAAAAGAACGTCATCGACCTGCTGCAAAGGCTCCGGGACGAACTGGGCCTGACCTTCCTCTTCATTTCCCATGACCTGTCGCTGATGCGCAATTTCTGCAGCCGCATCGCCATCATGCTGCGCGGTGAACTGGTGGAGAGCGGCGAACCGCGTTCGGTGTTTGCCGATCCCCGGCATCCCTATACGAGAGCGCTGATCGCCGCCGTGCCGGTGATGAGCGACGAAGAAGATCGCCTGAAACCCAGGACGAGTATCGAGGAGCAGAGACGGTATCTCGCCGATACCGTCGCCTGACCTTAAGAGTGACAAGGAGAAAGCGGTGTATCGACTAGGAATTGACGTTGGCGGGACCAATACCGACGCGGTCGTCATGCATGAGCGCGAGGTACTGTCCGGCTTCAAGGCCGCCACCACGCAGGACGTGACCGGCGGCGTCGTGGACGCGCTTGAAGGGGCGATCGCAAAGGCCGGCATCGACCGCAAGCAGATCGACAAGGTGATGATCGGCACGACGCATTTCACCAATGCGGTGATCGAGCGCAAACATATCAATCCCGTCGCGGCGATCCGGCTCGGCCTTCCCGCGACCGCCTGCCTGCCTCCGATGGTTGACTGGCCGGCGGATCTCCGCGAGGCGGCCGGCGACAGCGGCTATCTCGTTCGCGGCGGCTACGAGTTCGACGGGCGCGAGATCGCGCCGCTCGACGAGGAGGAACTCGACCGCATCTGCGACGACATCAACACGCGCAAGACCAAGGTCGCGTCGGTCAGCTCGGTCTTCAGCCCCATCAATCAGGACATGGAGCGCGTGGCGCGCGATCATATCCGCAAGCGGTGTCCTGACGTCTCCGTGGTCCTTTCCAGCGATATCGGGCGGATCGGCCTGCTGGAGCGCGAGAGCGCGGCGATCATGAATGCCAGCCTTCTGTCGCTCAGCGAGCGCACGGTCGACGCTTTTGCCGGCGCGCTCGCCTCGGCCGGTCTGAACTGCGATTTCTACATCACCCAGAACGACGGCACGCTGATGAATGCCGATACGGTCAAGCACTTTCCGGTTCTGACCTTTGCATCCGGGCCGACCAACTCCATGCGCGGCGCGGCCTTCCTGACAGGCGAGCGCGACGGCATTGTCGTCGATATCGGCGGCACGACCACCGATGTCGGCGCTTTGCAGCAGGGTTTTCCGAGGCAGGCGGCGACGGAGGTGGATATCGGCGGGGTGCGCACGAATTTCCGCATGCCGGATGTCTTCTCCGTCGGGCTGGGCGGCGGCTCGCTTGTCCGCCGCGATGATGCGGGGGGCGTGACGGTCGGACCACGGTCCGTCGGGTTCCGGATCACGAGCGAGGCTCTGGTCTTCGGCGGCGAGACGCTGACGGCGACCGACATCGCGGTGGCAAGGGGTGAAGCGGATATCGGCGATGCGGCGCGTGTTGCCCGGGTTGACACGGATACGGTGGAGAAGGCGCGGATGGCCATCACACAGTTGCTGCAGCGCGCCGTGGAGCGCAGCCGTATCTCCCCTGATCCCATCCCGGTCATTGCCGTCGGCGGCGGGTCCATACTCATGCCGGACAGGCTGGCGGATCTGGATGTCGTCAGACCGGAGAATTTTGCCGTTGCCAATGCCGTCGGCGCCGCCATCGCCCAGATCAGCGGAGAGGTGGACCGGATCTATTCGCTCGAAAACGGGCTGACGCGCGAGGAATGCCTCAAACAGGCCGAGGAGGAAGCGACGCAAAAGGCCGTCGCGTCCGGCGCGTCGCCGTCGACCATCGAGACGATCGAGCGCGAGGATGTCCCGCTCGCCTATCTGCCGGGCAACGCGACACGCATCCACGTCAAGGTCGTTGGAGAAATGGAGGGTGCGCATGCTGTCGCGGCACGCTGATCTCTACTCCATCGGCGAGGAGGAAATCGAGGCGCTTGAAGTCGGCGCTGCGATTCTCGGAACCGGCGGCGGCGGCAATCCGTATATCGGCAAGCTGCGGGCGCTGCAGGTGCTGCGCGAGGGCCGCAAGATGCGGATCCTGCCGCTCCAGGCGCTTCCGGACGACGCCAAGGTCGTCGCCGTCGGCGGCATCGGTGCGCCCCTGATCTCGCATGAACGGATCAAGGAAGGCCGGGAGGGCCTGCGCTGCATCCGCGCGCTCGAGGAACGGCTCGACTTCAAGATCGACGCGATCGCCTGCGAGGAAATCGGCGGCCAGAACGCCATGGAACCGCTCATCGTCGCGGCGCTCGCCGATCTGCCGGTCGTCGACTGCGACGGCATGGGCCGGGCGTTTCCGGAAATGCAGATGACGACCTACTCGATTTACGGGCATCGCAGCACGCCGAGCGCCATGTGCGACCTGCACGGAAATGTGGTCATCTTCGATCATGCGGCGTCCGAATTGTGGCACGAGCGGCTGGCGCGCGCCTGCGTAATCGCCCAGGGCGGGGCATCTTCGCTTGCAAGCGCGCCGATGCCGGGCGTCTTCGTCAAGCGCTTCGCCATTCCCGATTCCTACAGCCGGGCCATTTCCCTCGGCCGCACCGTCCGCGAAGCGCAACGCAACAATGCCGATGCGGTTGAGGCGATCTGCCGGTTCGAGCAGGGGCAATTGGTGTTTACCGGCAAGATCAGCGACGTTCGGCGCGAGCTGAAGGGCGGCTTTGTCGCCGGCGAGGCGCGGATCGATGGTTTCGACGATCACGAAGGCGATGTCGCGTCGATCGTCATCCAGAACGAGAATCTGGTGTTTTCCCGCAACGGCAGGACCGAGGTCATCGTGCCGGATCTCATCGTGATCCTGGACATCGACACCGGCGAGGCGATCACCACCGAACTGCTGCGCTACGGACAGCGGGTGAGCGTGGTGGCGCTTCCGTGCCATCCGCTGCTGCGCACGCCCGAGGCGCTGGCGGTTGTCGGCCCGGCGGGCTTTGGCCTCGGTCATCTCAACTATCTCCCGCTTGACGATAAGAACGCGCCGGGCGCCGGCCCTGCGGAGGAGGCGAAACAATGAGCTCCCGTACAATCACGGCCAATGAGATGGAGGCGATTGCCACCGGCGGTGCCTTCCTCGGCACCGGTGGCGGCGGCGATCCCTATATCGGCAAGCTGATGGCCCAGGCGGCCATCGACAGGCACGGCCCGGTCACGGTCATCGCGCCCGACGAGGTCCAGGACGACTGGCTCTGCGTTCCCGTCTGCATGATGGGCGCGCCGACCGTGATGCTGGAAAAGCTGCCCGCCGGAAACGAGGCGAACCAGGCGCTGGAACAGCTGGAAGCGTTTTTGGGGCGCAAGGCCGATGCGCTGATCTGCATCGAGGCGGGCGGCCTCAACTCGACCATCCCGTTCGCGGTGGCGGCGGCGACCGGCCTGCCGCTGATCGACGGCGACGGCATGGGGCGGGCCTTTCCGGAGCTGCAGATGGTGTCCTTCACGATGCAGGGCGTGGCTGCCACGCCAATGGTCATTGCCGACGAGAAGGGCAACAGCTCGGTCATCAATGCCATCTCGAACCTTTGGACCGAGCGGCTGGCGCGCTCGCAGACGATCGAGATGGGCGGCTCGGCGCTGGTGGCGCTCTATCCGATGAGCGGCGAAGAGGTCAAAAGGGGCATCCTGCGCAACACATTGTCGCTGATCCTGGAAATCGGGCAGGTGATCACCGGCGAGCGCGCCCGCAACCGCAATCCGGCTGCGGCGCTGATCGAGAAGCTCAACGGAAAGCGGCTCTTTTCCGGCCGCGTCATCGACATCGAACGCAAGACGGAAGGCGGTTTTGCGCGCGGGCGTGCCGTCATCAAGGGCATGGATGAGGATCAGGGCCGGGTGTTCCGCGTCGATTTCCAGAACGAGTTTCTCATTGCCCTTGACGATGAAGACAAGCCGCTTGCGGTCACGCCGGATCTTATCTGTGCGGTCGATGCCGATGGCGGGCTGCCAGTCACGACTGAACAGCTTCGCTACGGGCTGGCGGTGACGATGATCGGGCTGCCGTGCGATGCGCAATGGCGCTCGCCTGCGGGTATCGAGCTCGTCGGACCCGGCTATTTCGGCTACCCGCAGGCCTACACGCCGCTGGAGGATCTGCCGCTCTAACCATCAAACAATCCAACCAAACGGAGAAAGCAAAATGAAATACTTCAGGAAGGGAATGGCATTGGCGGCCGGTCTGGCCGCCGCAACAGCGCTCACCGCACCGGCGCTCGCCGACGACAAGGTGACGCTGGTCGTCAATACGGTTCAGATCTTCGGCACCATCGATCCCGCGAAGATCAACGACTACACCGAATATATGGCCGCGGTGAACCTTTATGACGGTCTGACCACGGTCAACGGCGCCGGGCAGATCGTCCCGCAGCTCGCCGAGAGCTGGGAGGTGTCGGAAGACAACACCAGATACACCTTCAAGCTCAAACAGGGCGCGACGTTCCAGGACGGCAGCCCGGTCGAAGCCAAGGATGTCGTCTTTTCCATGCAGCGGCTGCTGTCGATCAATGAGGGGCCGTCCTATCTCTTTGCCGACCTGATCGACCCGCAGAACGTCAAGGCGGTCGACAGTGGAACGGTCGAGATCACGCTCAACCGCGTCTATTCGCCGTTTCTGTCCAACACGCCGCTGATCCTTGTGGTCAATTCCGATCTGGTCGCGGAGCAGAACGACGGCGAATGGGGCGAGACCTATCTTGCCGACAAATCCGCCGGAGCCGGGCCTTACAGCCTCGAGAGCTGGACGCGCGGCGCGCAGATGATGATGAACCGGTATGAGGGCTATCATGCCGGATGGCCGAACGAGAAACCCATCGACAATCTGCGTTTTGTCGTCACGCGCGACGAGGCGACGATCAAGGCGCTGGCTGCCAAGGGCGAACTTGGCATGTCCTCCCAGTATCAGGGTGTCGAAACCTACGAGGCCATCGCCAGGATGGACGATTACAAGATCATCTCGGCGGATACGGCGACCGGCTTTTACCTGAAGCTCAATAACCAGCTCCCGCCGACGGATGATGTCCATATCCGCCGCGCGATTGCCTATGCCATGGATTACGAGACCATTCGCGAGGTGATTTATCCGGGCGGCCAGTTGAGCGGACCGCTGGCGCCGGTTTTTGCCGATGCCTATCTCGATAGCCTCCCGGCGCCCGAATACAATCTGGAAAAGGCCAAGGAGGAGTTCGCCAAGTCGAAATATGCCGGCCAGGAACCGATCAAGATAACCCATGGTTATATCGCCAAGACGGGCTTCCAGGAAGAGATCGCCCTGCTCTTCAAATCGGCGCTCGAATCCATTGGCTTCGAGGTTGAATTACAGGCTGAGCCTTGGAACCGCATCACTGAACTTGCGACATCCATCGAGACCACGCCCAATGCGACACAGATCTTTTACGGTCCGACCTATCCGTCTCCGGACTCTGTCTTCTATGTCCAGTATCACTCGAACGCCAAGGGCACATGGGCTTCCATGGAGTGGGTGCTGAGCGATGAGATCGACGCGCTGATCGACGAGTCGCGCAGCAGCACGGATTCGGCAAGGCAGAACGAGCTCTACAAGGCCATTCAGCAAAAGCTCCACGACATGCAGTCGGATGTTTTCCTGCTGACCCAGACCAAGCGTTTTGCCGCCAACAAATGCCTGCAGGGCTATGAATGGGTTCCCATGCAGAGCTGGGATACGGACTTTTCCCGCTACTGGTGGAACTGCGACCAGTAGAACCGGCCGTCTTGCTCCCGGGACAGGCCACACTCGCCCCCGGAACAATTCCGGGGGCGTTTTCGATTGAAAAGGATCTATGCGGTCTCGGTGACGACGCGCCGCAGAATGTCGGCAAAGGCGGTGCAGGCGGGCGTCAGTTGCGCATCCGCCCGCGTGCACAGTCCGATGGAGCCGACGGTTGTTTCCGTATCGATCGGCAGGGTCACAAATTCGCCGCGTTCGATTTCGGCGGACACGACGGCACGGGAGATGATCCAGATGGCCCGGTGGTTTCTGACAAAGGTACGACCGAATGAATCTGAAACTGTTTCAATGATTTGTGTCGGTTCTGTAATGCCTTGCTCGATAAAAAGCCGGTCCACGAAAGGCCGGATAATCGATTGCCTTGTGGGAACCAGCACCGGGTAGTTGCCGATCGCATCGGCGGAGAATCCCGTGCGGTCGGCCAGCGGGTGGGACGCATGGACCGCAAAGATGACCCTGTCGCGATAAAACGGCTCGAAAATCAGGCCGAGCATGACATCCGGCGCAGGCAGGCGACCCATGACGAGATCCAGTTCGCCGTTGCGCAACTGGTCGAGCAGGGCGCGGTTTTCTCCGGTGACGATCTTGAGCCGATTGCGCATGCCGGCCTCGAGATATCGGGCAACAGCAAGCGGTACGGTCGTTGTCGACACCGTCGGCAGCGCGCCCAATCGGATCCTCGGACCATCGGCAACATCGAGTTCCGCGAGCGCATTGACCCCGTTTCGCGCCGCCGCCAGAGAACTGCCGGCGTGACGCAGAAAGACCTCGCCATGTTGCGAGATGCGGATGCCGCGGCCTTCGCGTTCGACCAGCGCACGCCCGCAAATGTCTTCAAGCTCCCGGATGGTGCGCGTGACGGCGGGTTGGGTGAGATGCAGAACCTCGGCCGCGCGGCTGACGCTCTTTTGCCGCGCAACCTCGACAAAGGTCTCAAGGTGCCGCAGTTTCATTCTGCGTAGTGAATTCATATCTGTATTGCTATCCAAATTGCGATAATTTTCATTATTCATCCCCGAAGAAATATGCAAACATCGATATTAGAACCATTTGAAGCGGCAATTGTGCCGGGGCATGCCTTTGCTTGAATTCTGTGGAGTGTCTCGTGGGCGCAGACGATACATCATCCGGGCGGTATCAATCCGGCATGGCAACGCGCCGGCGCGTGCTTGGCGATGCGCATGTCGACCGCGCGGAAGAAGGCAAATCGGAATTCGACGCGCCGTTTCAGGAACTGATTGTCGAAGCAGCCTGGGGGCATGTGTGGTCACGGCCTCATTTGACACCGAGGGAGCGCTCGATTGTCACGATCGCGCTGCTGTCCGCCCTTGGCCATGACGAAGAAGTGGCGATGCATGTTCGCGCCTGCCGCAACACCGGAGCATCAGAGGCCGATATTCGCGAGGCGCTGCTGCACGTTGCCGTCTATGCAGGCGTGCCGGCGGCGAACCACGCAATCGCAATCGCAAAAAGGGTATTTGAAGACATTGGGATGAACGGTGCTGCCGCGGAGGACGGCGATGGATAACAGAGCACCGGAAACTGGCGCTTTTTTTGCGCGCGACCGGAACCGGCATCCAAAGGCCTATACGCCGGACTACAAGAGCAGCATAGTACGCTCGCCGCGCCAGCCGCTCCTGTCGCTTGAAAACACGCCGGGCGAGATAACCGGCCCGGTATTCGGGCATGATCTGCTTGGCGAACGTGACGCCGATCTCATTCATAATTTCGCCCGGCCCGGAGAAAGCGCCCTTGGAGAACGGATCATTGTTCACGGGCGGGTTCTCGACGAGGGCGGCATCGGCGTATCCGGTGTTCTGCTGGAATTCTGGCAGGCGAATGCAGCGGGGCGCTATCGCCACAAGAAAGACGGATACATGGCGCCGCTTGACGCGAATTTCGGCGGTTGCGGCCGCACCATCACCGACGATGACGGGTATTATGCGTTTCGCACGATCCGGCCGGGTCCTTATCCATGGCCCAACGGGGCCAATGATTGGCGACCCGCCCACATCCATTTTTCAGTTTTCGGTCATGGTTTTGCCCAGCGCCTGATTACCCAGATGTATTTCGAGGGAGACCCGCTGATCCCGCTTTGCCCTATCGTGCGGACCATTTCCGATGACGCCGCGATCAGGCAGCTTGTGGCCGAATTCGATAAGGCGAATGCCGTCCCGTTTGACGCGCTTGCCTACAAATTCGATATCGTGCTGCGCGGTCGGCGTTCGACACTGTTCGAGAACCGTCTGGAGGGCAACTGATTGGCCGGGTCGCACAACCGCCTGAAGGAAAGCCCGTCACAGACAGCCGGTCCTTATGTGCATATCGGCTGCACACCGAATTTTGCCGGTATCGACGGTGTTTACGATGAGGATCTCGGGACCGTCATGGTCAATGACGAGACGCGAGGCGAGCGTATCGCAATCACCGGTCAGGTTTATGACGGAACCGGCACGGTGCTGAAGGATGCGCTGCTTGAGATCTGGCAGGCCGACAGTAACGGGCTTTTCAACAGCCCCCATGAAACGCGTGGGGGCGCCGACCCGAACTTTGCCGGCTGGGGACGGCAGCCGACGGACATGGAGACCGGCCTTTATCGGTTCGATACCGTCAAGCCGGGCTGTGTGCCTTTTGGCGACGGCCGTCTTCAGGCGCCGCACGTCACTGTGTGGATCGTCGCCCGCGGCATTAATCTCGGCCTGAACACACGCATCTATTTTTCCGATGAGGAAAAGGCGAATGCGGAAGATCCGGTGCTGGCGCGGATTGAACACAAGGGCCGCGTGCCGACCTTGATTGCTCAGCGCAACGGCGATAGCTATCGGTTCGATATTCATCTCCAGGGCGATAAAGAGACCATCTTCTTCGACATCTGACAGCAATCGAATGATCGCCTGAAACCTGCAGGACGGTGCCCGCACACGCCGCCGATGCCGGAATAAATCACGAAAGGCCAAATCATGAATGATGCATTTATCTGCGACTATATCCGGACCCCGATCGGGCGTTTCGGGGGAAGCCTGTCGGCGGTGCGGACAGATGATCTTGGCGCGGTTCCGCTCAAGGCCCTGGCCGAGCGCAATCCGGGTCTCGATCTGGAGGCGGTCGACGAGGTTATCTTCGGGTGCGCCAATCAGGCCGGTGAAGACAACCGTAACGTTGCCCGCATGAGTGCGTTGCTGGCGGGCTATCCCGTCGGCGTGCCGGCCGGCACGGTCAATCGGCTTTGCGGATCGGGCATGGACGCGACAATCGCGGCCGCACGGGCGATCAGAGCCGGCGAGGCCGATCTCATTGTCTCGGGCGGCGTTGAATCCATGTCGCGCGCACCCTTTGTGATGCCGAAGGCGGACGCGGCCTTCTCCCGGCGCGCCGAAATCTACGACACGACCATTGGCTGGCGGTTCGTCAATCCGGTTCTCAAGGCGCAGTACGGCGTCGACTCCATGCCTGAGACCGGAGAAAATGTGGCGGAGGATTTCGGCGTCTCGCGTGAAGATCAGGATGCCTTTGCATTGCGGTCGCAGCAGAAGGCATCGGCGGCGCAGGCCGGGGGAAGACTGGCGAAAGAGATCACGGCCGTCACCATTCCCCAGCGCAAGGGCGATCCCTTGCTGGTCGACCGCGACGAACATCCGCGCGAGACCACGTTGGACAAACTCGCCGCCTTGCCGACACCGTTCCGGCAGGGCGGCACCGTCACCGCCGGCAACGCGTCGGGCGTGAATGACGGTGCGGCGGCGCTGATCGTCGCATCGCGGTCCGCGGCTGAGCGGCACGGCCTGACGCCGATTGCCCGGATCCTGGGCGGCGCCACCGCGGGTGTCGCGCCGCGGATCATGGGGATCGGTCCGGCGCCGGCAACAAAGAAGCTGCTCGAACGTCTGGATATCTCCGTCGCCGATTTCGACGTTGTGGAGCTCAACGAGGCTTTTGCCAGCCAGGGAATCGCGGTGCTTCGCGATCTTGGAATTGCCGAGGACGCGGAATTCGTCAATCCGAATGGCGGCGCCATTGCGCTCGGTCATCCGCTCGGAATGTCAGGCGCGCGCATTACCGGCACGGCCGCCCTCGAACTTGCCGAACGGGGAGGGCGCCTTGCCCTGGCGACCATGTGTATCGGCGTCGGGCAGGGCATTGCCATTGCATTGGAGCGCGTCTGACAATGCCACGATCAGCTCTTTGAGAACATCTCTCTGCCGGGCGGCGGTGTCCTGCCGCTCGTCTTGCGGTCGACTTGCTCGAACAGCAGGATCAACCGGTCCCGCAAGGAGATAATCTCTCCGGTTTGGGCGAGGCCGCTTGCGTTGACGATGTAATCAAGCGCTTCGGCCGGGCCGCCGCCGGTTTTTCGCCTGCAGCACAGCATATGAAAGAGCGGCAGAACCGTGGGATCGTGTTTCTTTTCGATGTCTTCAATCTTGGCACATGGCGGGATCGCCATGGTGCCGGGCTGATCCAGTACCCCCGTTTCGTCGTAACTCAGGCCGCCGTTGAACACGATCTCTTCCGCAACAACGGGTTTGCCGAACACCAGGCGGTAGCTGTTCAGTCCCGCCTGACCCGATCCTGTCAAAGGCCGCATCCGTTCCTATCGGCCACGGCAATAAAAGGCCCGTTCCGGTAACCCGGTTTGCCGTAGGTAAATGGCTGATTGTCCGGCGTGACGACAAAGCCTCCGGCGGCCCTCAGCACCGCGTCGCCGGCCGCCGTGTCCCACTCCATGGTCGTTCCGAAACGCGGGTAGACATCCGCCTCACCGCAGGCCAACAGGCAGAACTTCAGGGACGAACCGATGGAGATCGTGTTCTTGATCCCGTGGTCGGCCAGCCAGCGTTCCGTCGCGTCGTCGCGATGCGAACTGCTTGCAACGGCCACCGGGTCACGGGCCGCTGTTTTTCGAACTGCGATCGTGCGCCTCTCGCCCGAGCATGTTTCGGACGCTCCGGTGCCCGCGATTCCGGTGAAGAGGCGGTCGAGGGCAGGGGCATAGACCACACCGAGGACCGGCCGGCCGTTTTCGATGAGGGCGATATTGACGGTGAATGAGCCGGCCTTGTCCTTCTTCAGGAATTCCTTGGTGCCGTCGAGCGGATCGACGAGGAAGAACCGATCCGGCGCGGCCAGCCCGTGGCTGCGCTCGTTTTCCTCCGATATCACCGCGATCTGCGGTGCCAGGCTTGCCAAGGCCTCGAGGATGATCTTCTCGGCGGCCCTGTCAGCTGCCGTCACCGGCGAGCCGTCGGTCTTCAACTGCACATGCGGAGAACCGCAATAGACCTGCATGATGGCTTCGCCGGCTGAACGGGCAACGGCCTCAAGCTCGGTGGTGAGCAATTGATGGTTCATCCGGACTGTCCCGCCGGGCCTCTTGCACAATTCAAAACGCTGTAGCGTCAGGAGGTGACAGATTTTCGTTTTCCTGTCGATTCCTTTGTCGGCCGGTCCACATGACGATCAGGCGACCACGCCCATCTGTCTACACGCCGTTCAATCTACACGTTGCCGAACCCAGAACAAGACGAACGTTCTGTTTGTTATCTTACAGGCCGAGACGGTTGGCGATTTTCGACAGCGCGACAGCGTTGCCGCCGCCGGTCTTTTCCCGGATGGACAGACGATGGCTTTCGACCGTGCGCACGCTGATGTTGAGCTGTCCGGCGATCTGCCGGTTGGTCAGACCTTTGGAGACCGCCGACAGCACCTGTTTTTCCCTCTCGGTCAGGCCGAAATCATTGGCCGGAACCAGCCGGTTGCTGTTGCGGCCCGCCAGCGACGCGGCAGCCTGGGGTCCGAGATAGGTGGCGCCCTGGGCGACCGAGCGGATCGCGTTGATCATCTCGTCCTTCGAAACATCTTTCAGGACGAAGCCGTTGGCGCCGACGCGCAGCGCCTCCTGCACATATTCCTCGTTGTCGTAGATGGACAGGAACAGGATCTTGGTGTTCGGCCGCGATTGCTTGATGCGACGGGCGGCTTCAAGCCCGTTCATTTCCGGCATGGAGATATCGAGCAGCACGAGGTCCGGTCCGAGCACTTCGCACAACTCGACCGCCCGGGCGCCGTTGCTGCCTTCGCCGACAACGTCGACAAAATCCGCATCCGCCAGGCGCGAACGGATACCCTCACGCACCAGGTCGTGATCATCGACGATGAGAAGCCGAACCCGATTGCCGTCTGACTGTCCAGACCGCATTCGTTCCCCTTTATTGTTCTTCGTTCATTTTTTTCGTTTTACTATCGGCAAAGTCGCCGCGATTGCAAGTCCGCCCGCTTTTGCCCTGGAAAATCGGATCGTTCCGCCGAACGTGTCGATACGTTCCTGCATGTTGCGGATGCCGAGTCCGCCGCCCTTGCGCCTGCCGCGGGGCATGCCGACACCGTCATCTTCCAGCCGCAGCTTGACCTTGCTGCCGCGCCTGCACAGTTCGATCGTCACGTTGCTGGCCTGTGAATGGCGCGCCACATTGGTCAACGCCTCCTGGATCACCCGGTAGAGTGCGGTTTTGGCCTCATCGGTCAAAAGCTCCTTGAGCGGTTCGGCCTGAACATCGACGGCGATTCCGACCTGTTTCGAAAACTCGCTGCCGAGGCTTTTGACCGCCGCCGCCAGCCCCATATCATCGAGGACCGAGGGGCGCAGTGCCATCGATATGCGGCGCACCTCCGATATCGCATCGTTGATGGCGCTCATGGATTTTTCAACCGGTTCGGTTATGTCACGCTGTTCCTGTGACCGGTTGAGCGTGCTTTCCAGGCCGTAACGGGCCGATACGAGAAGCTGGCTGATACTGTCATGCAGTTCGCGCGAGACACGCTTGCGCTCGTCTTCCTGGAACTCGACCTGCCGGGCGGAGAGTTCTTTCAGCCGCGCGTCGGCAAAGCGCTGCTCCGACAGGCGCGCGGCGGCAATGGTCGCGCCAGTGAGCGCCACGGCGCCAAGCATCAGCGCGAAAAGGACAAGCCGGGTCTCCCTGACATTGCTTTGCAGCTCGGCCTGCACCTTGGCGACCTGGCGGGAGACCTCGTCGAGATAGATGCCGGTTCCGAGCATCCAGTCCCATTTGTCGAGATAGACCGAATAGCCGAGCTTCTCGACATATTCGCCGGTCGAAGGCTTCTTCCAGATGAAGGAGTAGAACTCGCCGCCCCTCTTGGCCCGGTCGATCAGATCGGAAACAACCTGGCGTCCGTCCTCGTCCTCCAGCCCGATCCAGTTGCTGCCGACGAGATAGGTCAGGCGCGGATTGACGATGTTTGTCCCGTTCTCGTCGTAGATGAAGAAATAGCTGTCCTCGCCGAAGGTCATCTTGCGGACGATGTCCATGACCTGGCGCTGGGCCTGCCGCTTGGTCTTCAGGTTGGAGGCGTAGATCGGGGTCAGCGCATTGCGTGCCAGCGTCACGTAGTTCTTCAGCTCGGTATGCTTGAGGTCGAGATAAAGGTTCTCCACCGTCTGTGCCTGAATACCGGACAGGCGGGAGGACTGAAAGTTGATGACGAAGATCATCGCGGCCGAGATCAAGATGACCGGCAAGAGCGTGATCAACAGGAGTTTTGTCTTGAACTTCATGCGCATAATCCGCGTTCGTGCGGCCGTTTGCGCCGCTCCGGCCGGAAAATGGCATATGCATGCGGCGATTGCACGCAGTCGCTGGCCGTCTCAGTAGTAGTGCTGATAAAACCGGTATTTGCACGAATTGAGAAACTGTTGTCAAATGCCTATGCAGGCCCGGCAACGGCGGACAAACCTTCGTTGCGAAAGGGCTTTTTTGGGAGGATGTTAATGGAACGCCGTAAATTTCTAAAGGGTGCCGCGATCGCTGGCGCCGCTTCCACGCTCGCCGCGCCCGCTGTTGCGCAGGCCAAAAAGGAGATGGTTATCGTGTCCACATGGCCACGCGACTTTCCCGGGCTTGGACTGGCGGCGCAGCGACTTGCAGCCCGTATTGGCGAACTGACGGAGGGCGGACTTGACGTGCAGTATTTTGCTGCAGGGGAACGCGTGGGTGCCTTCGACTCGTTCGACGAAGTGGCTTCGGGTAACGCCCAGGCTTACATCGGCCCAGACTATTACTGGAAAGGCAAGCACCCCGGCTGGGCGCCGTTTACGGCGATCCCGTTCGGCATGACCTATACCGAGATCGACGCCTGGATCAAATATGGCGGCGGTCAGGAACTGTGGGACGAGCTTGCCGATCAGTTCGGGCTCAAGAACCTTGCTTGTGGAAACACCGGTGTCCAGATGGGCGGCTGGTTCAACAAGGAAATCGAAAGCGCGGACGACCTGAAGGGTCTGAAGATGCGTATTCCGGGCCTTGGCGGCGACGTGATGGCGAAACTGGGTACATCGCCGGTCTCGCTGCCTGGCGGTCAGATCTACGAAAACCTGGTCTCCGGCGCAATCGACGCCACCGAGTGGGTCGGCCCGTACAACGACTACTTCATGAAGCTTTATGAAGCAGCCAAATACTACTATTGGCCGGGCATGCACGAGCCGGGCGCACAGATCGCCTTCGGCATGAACAAGAGCTGGTGGGATGGACTGACGAAAAACGAGCAGAACATCATCGAGGCGGCCTGTAACGAAGAAAACGCCCGCACGATGGCGGAAACCAATGCCTTCAACGGTGAGTATCTGAACCGCCTGATCAACGATCACGGCGTTCAGCTGCGCGAGTTCAACGAAGACGTCTACGACGCTTTCGGCGAAGCCTCCGCGGAAGTCATCGAAGAGACCCGCGAGTTCGACGATCTTGCCATGAGGATCTACGACGCGGTTCTGGAAAAACGTGCGGAACTCGGCGCATGGACCGAGCTCTCCGATACGGCTTACGTTCAAAAGCGCAACGCCGTTATCAACCAGTAAGACGCGACAACGCGCGGATCTCGCGGGACGGGGTTACCCGTCCCGCACTCGGAGCACGATTCGACAGGGCATGGACCGACGGGTCTGCGGAGCGGCGAAAAAAAACAAAAACAGCCGGTTATGACCCCATATCAGCAACGGCGATCGCGTATTTGCGGCGCCGCTGACGATGCCCTGTATCAACACGGCCCAGGCTGGGGGAAGATGATATGGCGGAATCGCCGACGGCCCAAACAAAGGCGAATTCATCCTTTGCCAATTTTGTGAGATTCTTCGGTTGGTCGGTGCTGGCCGTCATGGCGGCCTTTCTGATCAACAATTTCCTGACGCACGGCGCCGGATATCCGGGCGCTGCGACCGGCCTTGACGGCGGTGGCGCGGCCGGCTTCTTTCAATTCGCGCTTTATCCGCTGGGGGTTCTGCTTTGTCTCGTCTTCGTGATGCGCAGCAGGCAGACCAGCCTGCGGACCGACGGACGGCGCATCGCGGCGATCAACACGTTTCTGATCCGCGCGGCTTTCTGGTGCGTCCTCATCGTCGGCGTGGTCGATATGGCCATTTCCTTCCTGCGGGTCGAAGGCATGCTCGAGGCTGTTGTCGGGGCCGACCTCGAAAGCGATCTCGGCCGTTCGCAGTTTCGCGGACTTTACGTCCATGTTCCTTTGATGGCGCTTGGCGTCCTGATTGCCTGTTTTACCCGAACCCTGGGGTTTCCGTGGCTTGCCCTGCTGATCGTGATCGCTGAACTCGGCATCGTTTTCATGCGGTTCATCTTTTCCTACGAGCAGGCATTCATGGCCGACCTCGTGCGCTTCTGGTACGGCGCGCTGTTCCTGTTCGCCAGCGCCTATACGCTGCAGGAGGAAGGGCATGTGCGGGTCGATGTCTTTTATGCGGCCTTCAAGGATCGCACCAAGGCGGTGGTGAACGCGGTCGGCTCGATTTCAATGGGGCTGGTGTTCTGCTGGACGATCCTGATCGTCGGGATGGGACAGAAGGCGTCGATCATCAACAGCCCGGTTCTCAACTTTGAAGTCACCCAGGCCGGTTTCGGCATGTATGTGAAATACATGATGGCCGGGTTTCTCGGGATTTTCGCAATATCAATGATGATCCAGTTCGTCAGCTATCTGCTGGAGGCCGTCGCCGATTACCGCGGCGAACCCGGACATGTGGATCACGCGCCGGCGGTGCAATAGGGGCTGACGAACTATGGAACTCTATTTCCTCGCCCTTCTTGTCCTGCTCATGGCGTTTGCGCTGGGCTCGGGCTATCCCGTCGCCTTCGCGCTGCCCGGCTCTTCCATCATCACCATTTTGCTGGCCGCCGTCTTCGGTTACCTGTTCGCGGGCGACACAGATGCATTCTTCGCGCAGGGCGGTCCCTCGCAATGGCTGAGCGCCGGCGTTACCAACCTTCGAGGGGTCTATTGGGAACCCGAACGCGACACGCTGATCGCGATCCCCCTTTTCATCTTCATGGGGATCATGCTGCAGCGATCGAAGATCGCCGAGGATCTGCTCATTACCATGGCGCGGCTTTTCGGACCGATCCCCGGCGGCCTCGGCATCTCGGTGGTGTTTGTCGGCGCGCTGCTCGCGGCAACGACCGGCATTGTCGGCGCGACCGTCGTGGCCATGGGCCTCATCTCACTGCCGGCGATGCTGCGCAACAATTATTCCCAGCAACTGGCGACCGGAACGATTGCCGCGTCCGGAACGCTCGGCCAGATCATACCCCCGTCGATCGTCCTTATTATCCTCGCCGACCAGTTGACCAGCGCGGCGGATCAGGCGGGAACCGCGCGCAAGGCGCTGTTCAAGGATTCGACCGGCGAACTGACGATGCCGAGCATCTTCGATGTCGGCTCGACCAGCGCAGGCGAGATGTTCCTCGGCGCCATCGTCCCGGGCCTCGTGCTCGTCGGCCTTTACATGGTCTATATCCTCATCTTCGCGGCTCTTCGGCCCAAGTCGGCCCCGCCGGTTCCCTATGACGGCAGGTACGACTACCGGTTTGCGCTGAAGGTTT
>NZ_CFHWAF010000021.1:0-42751 GCF_984452065.1 Hoeflea sp.
CGACCAGGAAACTGAAGCCGCGCAGACGCGGCCGATAACAAGGAAAATCAGCTAGAGCATAAACGAATGTTTGAGCAACGATTTCGACGCACCGGCACAAAAGAACTTGAAGTGTGCGAAAACCTGCTGCGTAAGCTTCCGCACCAGCAACAGGTTTATGCGACAAACAATGCTCGTCGGGTACGCCCGGGTCTCCAAAACAGACGATCAGGACCTTGGTCTGCAATTGCGTGCACTCAAAGCTGCCGGACGCAAGCGGATTGCGGAGGAACGGGCATCCGGAGGACGCTGGGACCGGCCCGAACTCCACCGGCTTCCTGGGACCTGGATGAAGGCGATGTCGTCGTGGTGTGGAAGCGCGATCGGCTGAAGCGCTCGCTCAAGGACATACTTCTCATACTCGACAAGATCGAAGCCGCCGGCGCTGGCTTCCGTTAACGGACATTTTGACAAATTCGGTCCAGACAGACATTGAACCTGGATATCTGAAATCTTGACTTAGCCATGTTAGCTAACTACATTCCCGTTATGCAATTCACCGTTCACAACGCCAAGAGCCAGCTCTCCAAGCTGATCGATGCCGCCCTGCAGGGCGAAGAGGTTGTTATCGCCAAAGGCGATAAGCCAGTGGTTCGCCTTGTCCCTGTGCCGCAGGGAAAATTCAAAATGGGCGTTTTGGCAGATCAAGTGAAAACCTGTCCGGACTTTTTCGAACCGATGAGCGAGGAAGAACTTGCTTCCTGGGAAGGTAGCTAGTTCTTGGATGCGCTGCTTGATACGCATGCCTGGGTCTGGAGCATGCTGGGCGAAGGCCGTCTGAGTTCGAATGCCGTCTCTGCGATAAACAAAGCCGACACCGTCAGGGTAAGCCCGATCAGCATCTTTGAAATCACCCAGAAGGTCCGTCTGGGCAAGTGGCCGGAAATGGAACCGCACGCCCCCACGCTTGCCGGCCAGATGGCGGCCCAGGGGGCGATTTCGGCGCCCTTTACCAATGAAGTCGCGTATTTTTCGGCTGCGTTGGACTGGGACCATCGCGATCCGTTCGATCGGATTTTGGCCGCAACGGCAATCCTGACCGGCACTCCCTTGATTTCCGCCGACGGACAGTTCGACACGCTGGATGATTCCCGGCTGCTGCGGCTCTGGTAGACCGTCCTGTTTGTTTCCGGCCGCGAAGGTCAGTCGCTCCCGATTGGCCGCACAAACGGCGACGGTTGTTGTTGCAACGTCAAAACGGACTCTCTCGTCGAGCAGAGCGTGGATTGATGGGCTATGGGACGCTGAGGACGAAATCTCAGCCTTTGAGGATCCCGGATCGGGATTTTTGGGGCTGTTTGTCGGATTGCCGGAGTTGGGGTTCTTCCTCACTTTGTGTGGTTAACAGAGTGTTAGCGCCGTCATTGCTATCTGCGGGAATGCAAACAAAATCGAACTGTTCGCCCGGCCCAGGTGTTAAAATTCTGGGTATCACCCTTCAAGATAAAGAGCATTGGGTTGTTTGCGCCGTCGCAAATCCAATTGGCATTTGCCCTGATTGCGGAACGCGAAGCCGGTACCGGCACGGCTGGCACAATCGCCGCCTGCAGGGCCTGCCTGTCCAGGGCCAAGTTGTGAACATCAAACGCGCGCTAAGCCGGTGGCAGTGTAAACACCGGCAATGCAGGCGACGCACTGAACGGATGGCTGAGATTGTGGGCATTGATGATTGGAGCTGGCGGCATTCCTCACGCTACGGCACGGTCATGGTCGGTCTCGAACGTCACTCGGTCGTCGATGTTCTGGACGAGCGCAGCCTGTATGCCCAGGCTGTCAGAGAAGGCGCTCCGCAGGCCCGACAGAAGGATGGACACCGCATCGCACGCCATCTGTTATGACATCAGGAAGCGTGGCTACACAGGCAGCCGTTGCAATCTGGAGCGCTTGTTGAAGGTGTGGCGCCATGCCGAAAAAGGGGCAGCAAGATGATATGTCCTTTGAAGAGCGCGCTCCGGAACCGGTTCGTGATCCCGATACCGGTCATGTGATCTCGCCGATGACGCCGCACATGTGAACCCCAATGGCGGCGCCATCGCGCTTGGCCACCCGTTGGGCGCCTCCGGTGCGCGGCTGGCCGGCCCGCTCAGAGCGAGGATTGGCTGGGCTGCCACAGGCTGCCATTGGGGGCCTGGCGCAGGCTCAGATTAAGCTCGAACTCGTACATGTCGGGGTGATAGAATGCCTTGATCCACTCCACCGCCGAGCCGCTCTCATCCCGCACGATACGCTTGATGCAGAGCAGCGGCGAGCCGATCGCCACCCCGAGATGATCGGCCACCGTGGTGTCGGCGGCGCGCGCATAGATCTTCTGATTGGCGCCGCCGATCTCGACCCCGGCCCGCTCGAACAGCCGCAACAGCGGCGTCTCGGCCATATCCTCGGCGGTGAAGGTGCGCCCGATATCCTCGCGCACATAGGTCTTTGCATAGGAAAAGGGGCGGCCCTTCAGCTTGCGCAGGCGCACGGCATATTGCCCCAGGGTGCCCTCCTCGACCCCCATGTCGCCCGCCACGTCGGCGGGGATGGCGACATAGGCGAAGGCCAGCACCTTGACGGTGGTGGTCACCCCCATGGTCAGCAGGTTCTCGACAAGCCCGCTCACATCGGCCTGCACCGGATTGGCCACACGCTGCGGCCGCGCGAAGGTGCCGCGGCCGCGTTGGCGCAGAATCAGCCCCTCGCGTGCCAGCCGCTCCAGCGTCTTACGCAGGGTGACCCGCGAGACCGAAAAGATCCGCGCCAGCTCCTTCTCGCTCGGCATCGGCTTGTCCGGATCGAAATGTCCGCTCTGAATCTGATCGTGCAGCACAACATAGATGCGGTGATACATCGGCGTCGGGTCATGCATCGCAACCGCCTTTCATGCTGAGGGTGTCCATGCTGCTGCGCAGGCGCTCATAGGGTCTTCCCCGGTCTTTGGCAAACAGTCTGGGTTTAGCAAAAAGTCAAGAAAAATCAAAAGGAGGGTACATTTCCAGTTTACAAAGGTATTAAAAGATCGTCAACTTTACATCTGGACATTTGCGCCGACAAAGGGAGTCTCATGGATTTCAACCTGACCGAAGAGCAGCGGATGTTCCGCGAGGCCGTGCGCGGCTGGGCCACGCGCCATCTGGCGGACAAAGCGCTGGAACGCGCGCAGAACCCGTCCTTTCCCTTCGACGTGGCCCGCGCCGCGAGCGAGGCGGGGCTGATGGGTATCACCATCCCCGAAGCCGATGGCGGGGTCGGCGGCAAGCTGATGGATGCGGTAATCGCGATCGAGCAGGTTGCCGCGGTCTGCCCGAAATCCGCCGATGTGATCCAGGCCGGCAGTTTCGGGGCGATCCGCACCTTCTCGGAATATGCCACCGCGGAGCAGAAAGAGCGCTATCTGACCCGGCTACTGAAGGGTGAGGCGGTGATCGGGCTGGGCATGACCGAGGCCGAGGCGGGATCGGCCGTCACCGATCTGCAAAGCTTCACGCGCCCCGATCCTTCGGGCGATGGCTGGCTGCTGAAGGGCGGCAAGGTCTTTACCAGCCATTCCGTCGAGGCGGATGTTTTCCTGATCTATTGCCGTTTCGGCGAGGGTGTTGGCCAGATCGGATCGGTCATTCTGGAACGCGGCGCCCCCGGCTTCACCATGGGCCAGAGCGCAACCTATCTGAACGGCGAGACCTGGTGTCCGCTGTTCTTCGACGACGTGCCGATTCCGCGGGAAAACCTCCTGCTGGGCCCGGGCGGTTTCAAGAAACAGATCGCCGGCTTCAATGCCGAGCGGCTCGGCAATTCGGCGCGGGCGCTGGCACTGGGGCGCTATGCGTTCGAGGTCGCCCGCGACTATGCCGCCGAGCGCAAGCAGTTCGGCCGCAGCCTGAACGATTTTCAGGGCCTGCAATGGAAATTCGCCGATATGTACGCCCAGCTCGAAGCCGCCCAGCTGCTTCTCTACCGTGCCGCGGTCAGCGCCGATCAGGGGCTGCCGGATGCCCAGCAGACAGCGGTGGCGAAGCTGATGTGCAACGAGGCGGGCTTCCGGGTGAGCAATGAAGCGATGCAGATCATGGGCGGGCTCGGTTATTGCCAGGAGACGCTGGTGGAATATTGCTTCCGCAAGACCCGTGGCTGGCAAATCGCCGGCGGCTCGCTTGAGATGATGCGCAACCGGATCGCGGAAGGGGTGTTCCAGACCCGCTTCTCGCAGCGCGGTCCCCGGGGCGACCGGAGGACCAACTGCCATGAAAAAGACCACCCGCCTGAAAACGCTGATACATGACACCGAGCTGCTGGTCATGCCCGGCGTGTTCGATCCCTTGTCTGCCAAGCTGGCGCAGGAGGCGGGTTTCGCCGCGGTGCAGGCCAGCGGGCTTGGCATCGCGGCCAGCCATCTGGGCATGCCCGATGTGAGCATCCTGTCGATGCGCGAGATGGCCGACCGGACCGCCGCGATGGCGCGCGCCGTCGCGCTTCCGCTGATGGCCGATGGCGATGCCGGGTTCGGCAATGCGGTGAACGTGTGGTTCACTCTGCGCGCCTTCGAGGAGGCCGGCGCCGCCGGCATCAATCTCGAAGATCAGGTCATGCCCAAGCGCTGCGGACATCTGGCGGGCAAGGAGGTCATTGCCTGCGCCGAGATGGAGGGCAAGATCGCCTGCGCGGTGGAGGCCCGCCAGGATCCGGACTTCGTCATCAACGCCCGCACCGATGCGCTGGCCGTCGAAGGGTCGCGGGCGGTGGTGGCGCGGGCGCGCCGCTATTTCGCCGCCGGCGCCGACATGGTTTTCGTCGACGGCGTGGACAGTCTGGACACCGTCCGGATGCTGGCCGGCAGCATTGGCGGGCCGCTCGCCGTGAACATGGTCGAGGGCGGCAAGACTCCCGAAGGGATGAGTTTCGCGCTGTTGCAGGAGGCCGGTGTCGCGCGGGTCAGCCTGCCGGTCAGCCTGTTGCTGGGCGCGATCAAGGGTATGCGCAACGCGCTCCGGCACATCCGCGCCCGGGGCGGCAGCGAACCGGATCCGGCGGTCTACGCCGATTTCACCGAAACGCACCGGCTGTTGGGCATGGACCATGTGTACGATCTGGAACGGCGCTTTCTCGACCCGGACCGGCTGGCCCGCAAGTACCAGACCGCGCAGTCCGGGGAGGCACGGACATGACCGGCAGCAGTAAGCCGGGATATCCGCTCGGGCTGGCCCAGGCCGAGGGCCGTAATGCCAGATTGCGCGCGGCGCTGTGCGGTCCCGACCTGCTGATGGCACCGGGCTGCTTCGATTGCCTGACCGCCCGGCTGGTGGCCGCGCAGGGCTTCTGCGCCGGCTACATCACCGGCTCGGGCGTGTCGATGAGCGCCCTGGGGGCGCCCGATATGGGGGTGATCTCCTATGGCGAGGTGATCGAGCGCGCCCGGCGCATCGCCGATTGCGTCGACCTGCCGATGATCTGCGATGTGGACACCGGCTATGGCGGCCCGGTCAACGTGATCCGCACGGTGCGCGAGATGGAACGCGCGGGCATCAGCGCCGTGCAGATCGAGGATCAGAGCTGGCCGAAGAAATGCGGCCATGAGCTGGGACGCAAGCTGGTTGACGCGACCGAGATGGAGGGTCGCATCAAGGCCGCGGTCGATGCCCGCGACGATGCGGATTTCATTGTCATCGCCCGCACCGACGCCCGCACGCTTCTGGGGCTGGACGCGGCACTCGACCGTGCCGCCGCCTATGCCGAGGCCGGGGCCGATGTGATCTTCGTGGAATCCCCCGAAAGCCAGGAGGAGATGCGCCGGATCAACGACCGGATCGCGCCCCCGACCCTGGCGAACATGGTCGAGGGCGGGCGCACGCCGATGCTGCCCGCCGCCACCTTGCAGGAACTGGGCTACCGGCTGGCGATCTATCCCAATTCCCTGACCCGGCTGATCGCGCACCAGGGCGCACGGATGCTGGAGGTGCTGCGGGAAACCGGCAGCACCGACGCGATGCGCGACGCCATGCTGAGCCACGGCGCGCTGTGGGATCTGTTCGACTACAGCGAATGGACGGCGCTCGAAAACCGCTTCACGGATCCCGGCTGACAACGCGACCGGCGCGGCAGGCATCAACGAGGACTAAGACCGGGCGATAACCAAGACCAACCCAAACAGTGAGGAGACCAAGATGAAACACCTATTGCACAAATTGAGAGGCGGCGCCGTCAGTTGCCTGGCCGTCGCGGCCCTGATCGGGCTGCCGGCGCTCGCCAGCGCCGAAACCCGGCAACTGTCCATCGGCGCCACCAGTCAGGCGTCATCGCTCTACGCCTATCACGTGGCCGTGGCGCAGTTGCTGAACACCGAGCTCGACGTCGTCAATGTCAGCGTCGTCGAAACCGGCGGCGGGCTCGACAATATGCGCCGGCTGAGCGAAGGGCAGGTCGACTGGGGCATGATGGCCGAGCCCGATCTCTTCGAATATCACAAGGGCCTCGGGCCGTTCGAAGGTCAGGCGAACCCGGATTTCCGCACCTTCTGGACAACAACGCCGCTGGCCTATTTCTTTGTCGTCGATGCCGAGAGCGACGTGACCTCAATCTCGGATCTTGACGGCCGGACCTTCAATGGCGGCGGCCGCGGGTCCGGCACCGAGCGGGCCTCGTTCGAGGGGCTTGGCGCCCTGGGGGTGGAGCCCGATTGGTTTCGCACCGGCATGAGCGACGCGATCACCGCCTTCCAGGACCGCCGCATCGTAGGCTTCACCAAGGCCGGCCCCCCGGCCTCGCCCGACAGCGCCATCCTGAACGCCCAGACCGCCCGCGATATCCGCATCCTGAACTGGACCGAGGAGGATATCGCCAAGGTGCAGGCCAGCTTCCCGCATTTCGATTTCATGCAGGTCGAGGACACCCCCTACGAAACCGGCCCGATGAATCTGCGGGTGGTCTTCATCACCATGGGCACCACCAAGGACATGCCCGAGGATCTGGCCTATGACATCTACAAGACGGTTGTCGAGAATGTCGACAAGGTCGCCGAATCCTACGGCGCGATCGCCGGGCTGGACATCGCCAAACAGACTCTGGAACGGGCCCAGACACCGCTGCATCCCGGTGTCGTGCGTTATCTGCGCGAGCAGGGCCACGAGGTGCCCGAGCGCCTGCTGCCACCCGAGATGATGTAACGCCACCCGGCCTCCGTGCCACCGCGCGGAGGCTGACCACCCGGGCCCCGGGCCATCCGATACCGCAGCGGGAGCGTCATGGCCGAGGCCACCGACATTCCACAGACAGATCAGCTCGCTGAGCCGGCCCCGCGCTCGCTGCGGTGGTACTGCATTTCCGCCATCGCCGTCGCGATGACCGGGTTCCATCTCTATACCGGGGCCTTCGGCGCCTTTCCCGATCTGATCCAACGCGCGCTGCATGTGGGCGGCACGCTGATGCTGGCCTTTCTGCTGTTCGGCATCCGTGGCCAAGACACCCGCTACGCGCGGTTGACCATCGTCGATACCCTTCTCGCCCTGCTGGCCGCCGCCGGCGCGCTTTATGTGGTGTTCAGCTACGAACGGGCGATGGGTTTCACCTTCCGGGCCAATGATGTCGATTTCGCGCTGGCCATCCTCACCACGCTGCTGGTGCTGGAAGGCTGCCGCCGGGTAATCGGCTGGACGATCCCGATCCTGGGCCTGCTGGGTCTCGGATATGCGCTGCTGGGTCCGGTCCTGCCCGATGCGATCGCCCATCGCGGCCTCGACCCGCGTCTGGCGGCCGAGGTGCTCTATCTGTCGAACCGGGGCCTCTTCGGCATGGTCACCGGCATTTCCGCCAATGTGATCGCGCTTTTTGTGATCTACGGCGTGTTCCTGCTGCGCACCGGCGGCGGACAGACCTTCATGGATATCGCCCTGAAGATCGGCGGCCGCACCACCGGGGGCGGCGCCAAGGTCACCACGATCTCAAGCGCCATGTTCGGCAGCGTCTCGGGTTCGGCGGCCGCGAATGTGGCGACAACCGGCGCCTTCACCATTCCGCTGATGAAACGGCTGGGATACCGGCCCTCCTTTGCGGCGGCGGTGGAATCGGTTGCCTCCACCGGCGGGCAGATCATGCCGCCGATCATGGGCGCCGGCGCCTTCATCATGGCCGAACTGCTGGGCGTCAGCTATGTGTCGATCATGGTGGCCGGGCTCATTCCCGCCCTGCTCTATTTCCTCGGCTGCCTGGCGGGCATCCACTTCGAAAGCCTGCGGCTGGGCTATCGCCCGGTCGACGCGGCACAGATGCCACAGCTTTCGCAGGTGCTGACCCTGCGAAAGGCCGGGCCAGTGCTGACCTCGCTTTTCGCGCTGATCGGACTGATGGTGAACGGCTATTCGCCGGCGCTCGCGGCCTTCACCGCCATCATGCTGCTGGTCGGGCTCTATCTGCTGGCCGCGGATTCGCGCGGTGATCTGGGCCGGCGTGTGAAGGGCCTGGGCGGCACGGTTGTCGAGGCCGGGATCGCGCTGGTGGCCATCGCAGTGCTGATCGCGGGCGCGCAGATCCTGCTGGCGATGATCTCCACCACCGGGCTCGGCGTCTCCTTCACCAATTCGATCATCTCGCTGGGACAGGACAGGCTGATGCTGTCGCTGGTGCTGGCGATGGTGGTGTCGATGCTGCTGGGCACCGGCCTGCCCACTGCGGCGGCCTATCTGCTGGCGGCAGCGGTGGTGGCCCCGGCGCTGGTGAACCTGGGCATCGAGCCAATCGGCGCACATATGTTCATCTTCTATTTCAGTATCATCGCCGGCCTCACCCCGCCGCTTTGCGCCACTGTCTTCATCGCCGCCACAATGGCCGAAACAAGCTGGCTGCGGGCCTCGATGCTGGCGATCCGGTTGTCGCTGGTGGCGTTCATCATCCCCTTCGTCTTTGTTTTCCATCCGCAATTGCTGATGTCGGACGCGCCTGCCTCGATCGCCTTTTACAGCGTCACTGCCTTTGTCGGCGTGGTCGTGATCGGTGCCGCGACGGCGGGCTATCTGAAAGGGCCGCTGAAACTGGCCGAACGCGCCCTGCTCGCCATCGCCGCCATCGCGCTGATCATGCCGGGCATCGCGCTGCCACTAACCGGCGCCGGCCTGCTCTGCGCGGTGGCGCTCTATCACCGGATGCGCCTGGCCAGGGCCGCTCCCGAACCACAAAGGACACCCCCCGATGCGCATCCATAACGGCAAAGTGATCCGCGAAACCCTGGACGAGATCCTCGATCCCAGCAGAACCGCGGTGATCGCCATCGACATCCAGAACGATTTCTTCGCCCCCGAGGGTGTCTTTGCCAAGGCCGGGCGCGACATGGAGCTGGCAAGCGCGCGCCTGCCCGCCATGGTCGAGCTGATCGGCGCGGCGCAGCGGATCGGGGTGATGACCGTGTTCGTGCGCCAGCTCACCCTGCCCGACAGCAAGGGCGACAGCCCCGCCTGGCTGCGGCTGAAACTGCGCGACGGCAAGAGCCCGGATTACACCCTGCCCGGCAGCTGGGGCGCCGCCTTCTGCGACGGGATCGCGCCGCGCCAGGGCGATCCGGTGATCGACAAGATGCGTCCGGACGCCTTTCACCGGACCGCGCTCGATCTGCTGCTGCAGGCCAATGACATCGAC
Source organism: Hoeflea sp. (assembly GCF_984452065.1). NCBI lineage: Bacteria > Pseudomonadati > Pseudomonadota > Alphaproteobacteria > Hyphomicrobiales > Rhizobiaceae > Hoeflea > Hoeflea sp. The sequence goes on from NZ_CFHWAF010000021.1 coordinate 9,637, forward strand.
ACCGTGGTGTGCCTGGGCGCCAATACCGAGGGCTGCGTGGAATCCACCGTGCGCAGCGCCGCGCATCACGATTACTACACCGTCGTCGCCGAAGATGCCGTGGCCAGCAGCAACGTGGCCTATCACGAAGCATCCCTGGCCCTGATGCGCAACCGGTTCGTCACCGCTCCGGCGGCGGATATCCTGAACGGTCTGGCCGGACCAGGCCGGGACTGACCCATGCAGCACACCGAACCATCCCACGCGCAAGGGCCGCTTGCCGGACTCACCATCCACGAATCCACCGCCTTCATCGCGGCGCCGCTGGCGACCATGAGCCTGGCACAACTGGGCGCCGAGGCGATCGGCTTCGACGCGCCCGAAGGCGGGCTGGACCACCGCCGCTGGCCGCTGGCCGACTCTGGCGCCAGCCTCTACTGGTCGATGCTGAACCGCGGCAAGGCCTCGGTGGCGCTCGACATGCGCCTGCCCGCCAACCGTGACCGCGCCGCCGAGGCGCGCGCTGGTCGAAATCATCGGGATCGCGGTCGAGATCGCCCGCATCGAAGCGGAGCGGAACCGCCCGCTCGCCGTTGCGCTACTCCAACCATGACGCCCTGCACCAGAAGGACACCCCATGACACAGATATTGAGCCCCGTCGCGGTTATCGGAACCGGCATCATGGGGCGTGGGATCCTTCAGGTGCTGGCGCAATCGGGGGCCGAGGTTCTGGCCTATGACGCCAATCCCGAGGCCGCCGCCGCCGCCCGCGACCAGGCCATTGCCATGATGGCCCGCATGGCCGGGAAGAAACGGTTGCCCGAGGCCATCGCCCAAAGCGCCCCGGACCGTATCCGCGTCGTCGAGCGGCTCGACGAGCTGAGCGCGTGCGAACTGGTGATCGAGGCGGTGGCCGAGGATCTCGGCGTCAAGCAGGATCTGTTTGCCCGGCTCGAAGACATGGTGGCGCCCGACTGCATTCTGGCCAGCAATACCTCCTCGCTCCTGATCTCCGCCATCGCGGCCAGATGCGCCCATCCCGGACGGGTTGCCGGGTTCCATTTCTTCAACCCGGTGCCGCTGATGAAGGTGGTCGAGGTGATCGCCGGCGAGCGCAGCGCCGAAGCGGTGCTGGAGACGCTCTGCGATCTGGCCGCGGCCTTCGGTCATCACCCGGTGCGCACGGCCGACACGCCCGGCTTCCTGATCAACCACGCCGCGCGCGGCCTGACCACCGAGGGGCTGCGCCTGCTACAGGAACGGATCGCCACCGCGCCGCAGATCGACCGTCTTCTGACCGAGGCCGCGGGTTTCCGCATGGGGCCGTTTTCGCTGCTCGATCTGACCGGGCTGGACGTGTCCTCGAAAGTGTTCGATCTGATCTATGACGGCTTCTACCAGGAGCCGCGCTTTCGCCCGCAGCCGATCCTGCAACGCCGGGTGGCGGCGGGGCTTTACGGCCGCAAATCAGGCCAGGGTTTCTACGATTACGACGAGACCGGCAACCCGGCACCGATCGCCGAGGCGGCGTTGCTGCCCGGCGATGGTGGCCCGCTGTGGCTGGGCGCCGTCGACGCACCCTGGCGCGAGTGCTTCGCACGGCTGTTTGCCGAGGCGGCTCTGGACGGTGGCGACAGCCCCGGCGCCGACAGCGCGATCCTGCTGGCGCCGATGGGCCGGGATTGCACGACCGAGGCCCTGGCGCTGGGGCTGGATCCATCCCGCTGCGTGGCAATTGATCCGCTGTTCGGCCATGGCGACGGCCAGCGGCTGACGGTGATGGCCGGCACCGCCACCGCATCCGAGATGCTGCTGCGGGTCGCCGGCTGGCTGCCCGGCAACCAGCGCTTCACAGTGATCGCCGACAGCCCCGGTTTCGTCTGCCAGCGCACCGTCGCGATGATCGTGAACATTGCCTGCGATCTGGCCCAGCAGGGCATCGCGAGCACCGCCGATATCGACATCGCGATCCCGCTGGGCCTGGGTTATCCCGCCGGGCCGCTCGCCTGGGGCGACACCCTCGGCGCGCTGCATGTTCTGCGTATCCTGGAACGTCTCGAAACATTCTACGGCGATCCGCGCTATCGCCCCAGTCCCTGGCTGAAACGCCGGGCACTGCTGGGCCTGTCGTTGCGAGCAGAGCCGCAATTCGCCCCACCGGCCTGACCCGCGCACCAGCCGGAGCGCTGGCGGCCAACAGGCGGCCAAGAAAACTGACAAAAGACCTTGCAAAAGTATTAAGTATAATTCAACCATACCAATGTTGCTCGCCAGGCCCGCCCCCGGGACGCGGCAGGCGGGACACAAAGGCGCATTTGGGAGGATGCGAATGCCAAGTACGACACACCCCAAGCCGGATCTGGCCCGCGCGCTGTTCACCCCGCGCACGGTGGCTCTGGTGGGCGCCTCCTCCAATCCGGCACGAAACGCGGCGCGGCCCCTGGCCTATCTGCGCAAGCACGGCTTCACGGGGCAGATTTTCCCGGTGAACCCCTCGGTACAGATGATCGGCGAAATCCCCTGCTATGCCCGGGTACGCGACATCCCCGCCCAAGTCGATCACGCCTTCATCATGGTCGGCGCCCCCCGGGTCGCCGATGCGCTGCGCGACTGCGCCGAAGCCGGTGTCCCCTGCGCGACCATTCTCAGCGACGGGTTTTCGGAGGCCGGGCCTGAAGGCCGCGCCCGCGAGGCCGAACTGCGCCAGATCGCGCAGGACAGTGGCATCCGGCTGCTGGGGCCCAACTCCATCGGCGTGATCGACACCGACGGGTTCACATGCAGCGCCAACGCCACCCTGGCGATGGAAACGCTGCCGCGCGGCGGCTATGGTGTGATCTCGCAAAGCGGCAGCATGATCGGCGCGCTGCTGTCCCAGGGCGCGGCGCGCGGCATCGGCTTTTCCAGCCTGGTATCGGTGGGCAACGAAATCGATCTGACCGTGGGCGAGGTCGGCGCGCTGATGATCGCCGATCCGCGCTGCAAGGCGGTTTTGCTGTTTTTGGAATCGATCCGCGACCGCGCCGCCCTGACCGAACTGGCGCGCCAGGCCCATGCGGCGGGCAAGCCGGTTCTGGCCTACAAGCTCGGCCGCTCGAAAGCCGGTCAGGAGCTTGCCACGACCCATACCGGCGCGCTTTCGGGCGACGATGCCACCGCCGATGCGCTGCTGGCTCATCTCGGCATCGCGCGGGTGCGCATGTTCGAGACCCTTTACGAGGCGCCGCCGCTGTTTCACAGCGCGGCGCCGGCCGGGGGGCAGCGCGTGGCGGTTGTCACCACCACCGGCGGCGGCGGTGCGATGGTGGTCGATACCCTGGCCGCCAACGGCATGCAGATGGCCCTGGCACTGGACGAGGTGCAGACCATCCTCTCAGAGCACGGTGTCGCCAGCGGCGGCCCGGGCCTGATCGACCTGACCCTCGCGGGCACGCAGCCCGATCTCGTGCGCACGGTGATCGACGCGCTCATGGCCAGCGATCAGGTGGATGCGGTGGCGATGGTCATCGGCTCGTCCTCGCAATTCCACCCCGAACTGGCGGTGGCGCCGCTGCGTGGTTTCGCGCGGGCGCCCAAACCGCTGGCCGTGTTCCTGGTGCCCGCAGCGAAGCAATCCCGCCGGATGCTCACCGATGAGGGGCTGGCGGTGTTCCGCACGCCGGAATCCTGCGCCGAGGGCCTGCGTGCGCGGCTGTTCCTGGAAGCGCCCGGCGCGGTGGAGCCCCCCGACGCCGCCCTGGCCGAAACGGTTGACGCAACGCTGAAGACGGCGGGCGGACGGGTACTCGACGAACTGACCTCGCGCACGGTCTGCGCACAGCTCGGCATCGGCGGGCCCGAGGGCGCCCTGGCCACCAACGCCGCCGAAGCCCGGCAGATATTCGCGCGGATCGGCGGGCCCGTGGTGCTCAAGATCGTTTCGGCGGCCATCCCGCACAAATCCGACAGCGGCGGCCTGTTGCTGGGCCTGCGCGACGCGGAGGCGGTGGCCGACGGGTTCGAGACATTGATGCGCTCGCAGGCCCTGGCGCATCCCGAGGCGCATTTGCAGGGCGTGCTTGTCCAGGCGATGGCCTCCGGCGTGGCCGAAGCGCTGATCGGATATCGGCACGATCCGCAGATGGGGCCGATGGTTATGCTGGGCGCGGGCGGCACCCTGGCCGAAATCCTCGATGACACGAGCATCCGCGTGGCGCCCATCGACATGCGGACCGCGCGGCAGATGATCGCCGAGGTGCGCTTCCTGCGCGCCACGCGCGGCTACCGGGGCCGCCCGGCCGGCGATCTGGACGCGCTGGCAGAGGCCCTCGTGGCCCTGTCGCGCCTCGCCCATTGCCCGCAGGTGGCCGAGGCCGAGATAAACCCGCTGCTGATCGGCGCGAAGGGCGCGGGCGCGCTGGCGCTGGACGCGCTTGTCGTGGCGCAGAGCGATGCCACCGAAGACGCCAAGCAAACACTGAAGAAGAGGGCCGGATGACAAACGCGCAAGCACGAGCCGCCGGGCAGGCGAAGGCCGGGAAGGAAACGCTGATTTCCTTCTCCGGGATCGGCAAGCAATTCATCGTCAAGGGCGCGCCCTTGCAGGCGGTGCAGAATATCGACCTGGAGGTCTACCGGGGCGAGATCCTGACCGTGGTCGGCCCCTCGGGTTGCGGCAAGTCCACCTTGCTCAACATCTCGGCCGGTCTCTACCCCGCCAGCGCCGGCGAAGCCCGGTACGCGGGCAAGCCGATCCAGCCCTATAACCCCGCCGTCGGCTACATGACCCAAAGCGATCATCTGCTGCCCTGGCGGGATGTGGCCGGAAACATCGCCATCCCGCTGGAGATCAAGGGCCTGTCGAAATCAGAGATCACCACCCGGGTCGAGGAACTGATGGAAACCGTCGGCCTGGCCGGGTTCGGCGCCTCCTACCCCAATCAGCTTTCGGGCGGGATGCGCAAGCGCTGCGCGCTGGCTCGGCTGCTGGCCTATGATCCCGAAACACTGCTGATGGACGAACCCTTCGCTGCGCTCGACGCGATGCTGCGGATGCGCATGCAGATCGAAATCCGCGATCTCTGCCGCAAGCTGAACAAGACGGTGATGTTCGTGACCCACGACCTCGACGAAGCGGTGGCGATCGGCGACCGCTGCGTGGTCTTCACCGGCCGCCCCGGCACCATAGAGCGGGTCGTCGAGGTTCCGCTCTCCCCGGACCGCAACATCCTGCATCTGCGCAAGGATGCCGAATACCGCGCGATCACAGCCGACCTGTGGGACGTGCTCGCCCCATCCATCACGGAGGACCACTGACATGGAAGCCCCGAGCAAATCGCGTATCTGGCTGCTGCGCGCGGCCTTCCTAACCTTTGTGCTGGGGTTCTGGGAATTCTCCTCGGGCCGCCTGGCCTCGGAATTCTTCATCAGCAGCCCCAGCGCCATTGCCGTGCAGTTCACCCAGTGGGTGCTGTCCGGCGCCATCTTCTATCACGGCGCGATCACGCTGATCGAAGCGCTCGGCGGGTTCATCCTGGGCGGCCTCATCGGCATGTTCTTCGGCGTCTGGCTGGGCCGGGCGGAACTGGTGGCCGAGGTGCTCGATCCGTTCATCATGATGTTCTACTCGCTGCCCAAAGTGGCGCTGGCGCCGCTCTTCGTGCTGTGGTTCGGCGTCGGCATCGACATGAAGATCTACCTCGCCGCCACCATCGTATTCTTCCTGGTGTTCCTGAACACCTATACCGGGGTGCGCGCGGTGAGCCGCGAACAGGTGGCGATCCTGCGGCTGATGGGCGCCACCGAACGGCATCTGCTGTTCAAGGTGGTGCTGCCCTCGGCAATCACCTGGGTGTTCACCGGTCTGCGGCTGTCGGTGCCCTATGCGCTGATCGGCGCCATCGTGGGTGAATTGATCGCCTCGAACCGGGGGCTCGGCTACCTGCTGGCCAATTCGGCGGGCCAGTTCGACACCACCGGCGTGTTCGCAGCCCTGATCGGGATCATGGTGATGGCCTTCTTCCTCAATGCCACGGTCAAGCTCTTCGAGAAGAAGGCGATGCCCTGGCGCGATCTGGATTCATCCCGCGAGATGTCGATCTGACATTCGCCCCCGCGGGGCCCGGCCCCGCCAATACCCGCCGGCATGTACCGGCGGCCCTTCACAGCAACAAGGAGTACAACAATGACAGTCTTCAGCAAGATCAGACAGGGCGCCGCCGCGCTGACACTGGCCGGCGGCCTCGCGCTCGCAGCGCCAGGCGTGGCAATGGCCCAGGACGAGGTGAACTTCGCCATGCCCAGCGTCGGAATGCTCTATCTGCCGGTCTATGTGGCCGATGAGATGGGCTATTTCGAAGAGGCCGGGATCGACGCCAACCTCCAGGTCTTCAAGGCCGGCGGCGGCACCTCGATGGCCGCCGTTTTGGGCGGGGACATGGATGTCTATATCGGCTCCACCTCCGCCGCGCTGCGCGCCGCCTCGAAAGACACCAACGCGGTGATCATCGGCGCGCTGATGACGCAATACGCCTCCAACGTGGTGATGCGCGGCGAGTTCGCCCGCGAGAAGGGCCTGACCGCCGACAGCACCGTCGAGGAACGGCTCGCCGCGCTGGAAGGCGCGCGGATCGGCGTGACCGGCGCCGGCAGCGGCACCCACCAGCTGGCGCTCTACATGCTGACCGAAGCGGGCCTCGACCCCGAGCGCGACGCCACCGTGGTCTTCGTCGGCGGTAGCAACGAGATCCTCGCAGCTTTTTCGCGCGACCGGATCGACGCCTTCACCCTGTCGAACCCGACAAGCGACACCGCGATCGCGAAATATGACGGCTTCTTGCTGTTCAACACCGCTGCCGGGCAGTTGCCGGCGCTGGACGGGCATCTCTATATCTCGGTCAACACCCGCCAGGGCTGGATCGACGAGAACCCCGAACTGGCCAAGCGCATGATGGGCGCGATCCAGCGCGCGCAGACCGCGATGCACGACCCCGCCCTGACCGAGGAGATCCGCGACCGGGTCTACGAGGCCAACTTCCCGCGCGTCGACAAGGCGCTGTTCGATCAGGCCTGGGTCTCGGTGCTGCCCGCCTATCCGAAATCGCCCGAGATCACGCGCGGCCAGATGGAGCGGGTGGTGAACTTCCTCAACACCTTCTCCGAGAACAAGCTCGACGGGCTGGATATCGACGCGGCCTTCACCAACGATATGCTGGAGCCCGCGACCAACTGATCGGCCCCCGCAAAACCGCCCGCCGGCCCGCGCCGGCGGGTGGCCCTGGCGGCGGCCAGTCAGGCGCCGCACACATCACCGAAGGAGAGACGGGCCATGTCCGACAAGCTGGAAAAATGGCAGGGCTACGTGCCCGACGCCGAACTCGCCGCCTACCGCAAGGGCGGCTTTGGCGAACGCATCGGTTTCGGTGCCCGCACGGCCTTGCTCAACATCGACACGACCTGGATGTTCGTCGATCCCGCCCATGACATGTGCGCCCGCGAGATGCCCGAACTGCGGGCCGCCATTACCGCGCTGACCCGGCAATTCCGCGATCTCGGCCTGCCGATCTATTACAGCCGCCGCGACAACCGCAATCATCCGGTCCGGCGCGGCATCTGGAACCTGAAACTGTCGGTGGCCGAAAGCGCAGGTTATACCACCGATGCCCGCGCCGATGAATGGCCGGAAGACTACGCCCCGACCCCGTCGGATGTGGTGATCGAGAAGAACAAGCCGTCGTGCTTTTTCGAAACCCCGCTGGAATCCTTTCTGCGCTACGATCAGGTCGACACGCTGGTCGTGGTCGGCATCTCCACCAGCGGCTGCGTGCGCGCCGGAGTGACGGATGCGTTCTCGCATAATTTCCGCGTGATCGTGGTGGAGGACGCGGTGGGCGACCGCAGCCCCAGCGCCCACAAGGCGAGCCTGTTCGACATGGACATGAAATTCGCCGATGTGGAAAGCCACGCCTATGTCCGCGACAGCCTGGCCGCGCGCTACGGCGGCGCCTGATACAGGGCCGCTTCTGGCCCGGCAAACGCGCGCAGCCCCCGCGCCCGACCTTCTTCAACGCCGCAACACGCACGTTTCGGGGGGCAGCTCCCCCGGACATCATCTTGTATTTCCCGGCAAACCAGCCCAGTTGCGCGAAACCCCAATCATTTGCGATCAACGCGATGGAGCAGTCCGCCCTGGGTTCGGCCGTGAGAACCCGCCGGGCGCGGTGCAGCCGGATGTTGCTTTCCATTTAATTGGGGAAGAACCCATTTAAATGCCAAGCGACAGCAGCGACACCAAATCCTGCCTGCTCGGTAAGGCGCTGACCGTCCCAAAGCGTGATACCGTAATGCCGGCGGCTTTTGCGGCCACCTGCAAGGCCCGACGGGAAACCGGGCCGCCGGCCAGCATCACCGCTGCCAGTGCGACGCTTTGGAATGTGTCCCCTGCACCCGTCGTATCGACCACGTCGCAAGGATAGGCCGCGATCTCTTCGATGCTGCCGGAACGAAGACCAAGCAGAGCACCCCGCGCGCCGCGCGTCAGAACAGCGGTTCGGCTACCCATCGCAAGCAGCGCACGCACGGCTTCCTCGCCGTTGCGCCCTGTATATGTCTCGGCTTCAGCTTCATTGACGAACACCATTGCTGCACGTCCAAGGAGCGGCCGAAACGCGGCCTCCGCCGGTGAAGGATTGAAAACCACGTCCAGTTCCTTCCGGCACGCGACATCGAAAAGCTCCGCCGTGACCGCCGGCGAAAGATTGCCCTGTAACACCATGAAATCTCCCGGCGAGGCTTCATCCAGAACCGGCATGACGATCGAAACATCGAGCGCACGCGCGCAATCGACGGTCGTGATGATGATGTTGCCGCCGCGCGGCTCGGCCATGACGATCGAAAGATCGGTGGCAAGGCCGGGCAGGGTGGCAAAGCGCGCATCTAGCGGCTCCTGCTTCAAGCGCAGGCGCAACTTGTCAGCCTGCGCATCATCGCCGACGCCACCGATGAAGGTGACCGGTACGCCGCAGCGCGCCAGGACGATCGCCTGATTGGCGCCCTTTCCGCCCAACTCGCTGGAACGCTGCGTGCCAAGGATCGACTGCCCTTCCCGAGGCAGCGCATCGACCTCGAAGGTCTGATCCATCGCAACATTGCCGACCACATAAGCACGCATCAAACTCTGCCTTGTCATACCGTTTGTCCCGGTGCTTGAGCGTCTGGGCGGGGCAAACGTCCAGTCCACCGAAAGTCCTGCGCGCGCAATATCCTTGACTCCACCGCCAATAACAACTGTAAATGCGTTTACTAAACCGCTTTACAGAACGGAAAGGGCGCCCGATTGGCCCAAAACCGGCATAGTCTGAAGGATGTTGCGAAGCGCGCCGACGTGTCGGTGGCAACCGTCTCGCGCTACCTGAACGGTTTCCTCGAACTCCCCGATGGAACCCGCAGCCGCATCGACCGGGCCGTCGCCGATCTCGATTACAGCCCAAACCCGCACGCCCGCCGACTGAGCCTCGGGCGATCGGACACACTCGCGCTGGTCATTCCCGACATTGCCAATCCATTCTTCTCGCGTCTGGCTGCGGCGATGGAGGCCTGCGCGGCCGAGCGGGGGAAAATGGTCACCCTGCATGCCACGATGAACCGCAGCGACCGTGAAATCGCAGCGCTGGAAAATGCCTTTCACAATCTGGTCGACGGCCTGATCTTCATCACCAATCACATGCCTCCGGCTGAGATCGCCGAGCGCATCAACCGCTTCCCGCGGGCGGTCGTTCTGGATGAGGATGTGAAGGGCGCGCGTACACCGCGGGTTCTGTGCGACAATGAGCAGGGCGGATTTCTCGCCGGGCAGCTTCTCTACGAGGCCGGCCATCGCAAAGTGGCGTATATCGGCGGTCGCGAGGACCTTTTCAGCACTGCCGCCCGCCTGGAAGGTCTGCGCCGCGGCATGCAGGGCATTGCGCCGTTGCGAAGCTATGTGGACGACCATGCGACCGCGTCGGGTCGTGAACTCGCTCAGCGCTTTCTCACCGAGTGCGATGGGGCAACGGCTCTTTTCGTCGGCTCCGACGAGCTGACCGTTGGGGTGCTTGAAGTGTTCCGCGCCCAGGGCGTGCGCGTACCCGAGGACATCTCCCTCATCAGCTTCGACAACGTCCGCTCGCTCCATCTGTTCGCGCCGGCCATCACCGCCGTCGAGCAACCGGTCGACAGCATGGGCCACCGCGCCATCGAGATGCTGCTCGATGGCGATTGGGACGATCCGGCATTCCTTGAAACGACCGAGCTTTTACCGGTGCGCCTGATCGAACGCCAGTCGGTCGGTGAGCCCCGTCATGCCGGCACAAATGCCTGATCAAGGGCCTCGCCAACACCAAGTTCAACAGGAGAAGAAGCGATGAAAAGTGTATTCAGAAAAACGGCGCTGGCCGCAACCGCCCTTCTGGGCCTGACTGCGGCGAACGCAATGGCACAGGAGACCTTCGCCGTTGTGCAGATCAACCAACAGGCCCTTTTCTTCAATCAGATGAATGAAGGGGCGCTTGCCGCCGCCGCCGAGCTGGGCGACGAGGTGGTCATCTTCAACGCCAACAACGATCCGGCAGCACAGAACAGCGCGATCGAAACCTACATCCAGCAGGGGGTGGACGGCATCGTGGTGGTCGCCATCGACGTCAACGGGATCATGCCGGCCGTTGAACAGGCGGTTGACGCCGGCATTCCGGTGGTCGCCGTCGATGCGGTTCTGCCGGAAGGACCGCACGCGGCGCAGGTCGGCGTGGACAATGCCACCGCCGGCGCCATGATGGGCGAGTTCTTCCTGGAGTATATGGCAGCGGAAATGGGCGGCGAAGCCAAGGTCGGCATTGTCGGCGCCCTGAACTCCTCCATCCAGAACATTCGCCAGGCCGGTTTTGTCGACACGGTCTCGGCGGCCGAGGGCGTGACCATGGCAACGGTCGTCGATGGCCAGAACGTACAGGATCTGGCACTTTCGACCGCCGAGAACCTGATCACCGCCAACCCCGATCTGGATGCGATCTATGCAACGGGCGAGCCGGCTCTTCTGGGCGCGATCGCCGCAGTGGAAAGCCAGGGCCGGCAGGCCTCCATCCGTCTGTTCGGCTGGGACCTGACCGCACAGGCGATCGCCGGCATCGATGCGGGTTATGTCACCGCCGTCATCCAACAGGATCCCGGCCAGATGGGCGGCACCGCGGTCAAGGTGCTCAACACGCTGGCGGAGGGCGGCTCCACCGACCCGGTCGTGTCGGTGCCCGTGACCATCGTGACCACTGAGAATGTGGACGATTTCCGCGGCATTTTCGAATAGGCGGCACGATGGCCTCCCCACAAGCATCGAATCCGGAGGGCCGTGTGCCCTCCGGGACTTCGGATGTGCCACGCATCGCGCTGAAGGGCATCCGCAAGACCTTCGGTTCCATCGAGGCCCTGCGCGGCGTCGATCTGGACGTCGCACCGGGAGAATGCGTTGGCCTTATCGGCGACAATGCCGCAGGCAAATCGACGCTGACCAAGATCATTTCCGGCACCTATATTGCCGACAGCGGAGCGATGGCGATCGACGGCGAGCCGGTCCGCTTCTCCAGCCCGTCCGACGCCCGGGCGCGACGGATCGAGATGGTGTTCCAGGATCTCAGCCTTTGCGACCATATCGATGTCATGGGCAACCTGTTCCTGGGCCGCGAGGAAACGAGGCTGTCGTTCCTCAACAATGCAGCCATGAAAACGCACGCCCGTGCGATGCTGGATGAACTGGACATCCGCATTCCCAGGCTGAATGCGAAGGTTGAACAGCTTTCCGGCGGGCAGCGCCAGGCGATTGCCATCGCCCGCGCGGCCTCCTTCGACCCGCACGTGCTGATCATGGACGAGCCGACATCCGCATTGGCGGTGGCAGAGGTGGAAGCGGTGCTGCGCCTGATCAATCGCGTGAAAGAGCGCGGCGTCTCGGTGATCCTGATCACCCATCGCCTTCAGGATCTCTTCCGCGTCTGCGACAAGATTGCCGTGATGTACGAAGGCACCAAGGTTGCCGAGCGCCGCATCGAGGAGACCAACCTTGAAGACCTCGTGAAACTGATCGTCGGCAAGGGAGAAGCATTGTGAGCGTCAACTACACCGAGCGCAGCCAGGGATCGGCGCTTGCGGATTTCGTCGCCGAACACGCGCAGGTTCTCTCCATCGCCTTCTTTTTTGCCGTCTGCGTGATCTTCTTTTCGCTCTCGACAGATGTGTTTCTGACCGCCGGCAACATTCTCAACATCCTGCGGCAGGCAGCCCCCATCCTGATCGTTGCCACGGCCATGACCTTTGTCATCATCACGGCCGGCATCGATCTTTCCGTCGGTTCGCAAGTCGCACTGATCAATGCGGCCGCCGCCCTTATCCTGATGATGGGCGTGCCCTGGCCGATCGTCATCGTGGCCATGCTTGTGCTGGGCGCTTTCATCGGCTTTGCGCAGGGTTGGTTCGTAGCCTACCAGGGCATTCCCGCCTTCATCGTCACCTTGGCGGGCCTGTCCATTCTGCGCGGCTTGGCGCTTTACATGACACAGGGCTACTCAATTCCGATTTCCGACGTTCCCGGTTTCTTCATGCTGGGCCGCGGAACGTTGATGGGCATTCCCGTGCCGGCCATCATCGCCCTGGCCATCGCCGGGCTCGGCTGGCTGATCCTGAGCCGCAACATCTATGGGCGCCGGGTCATCGCGGTGGGTTCCAACCCGGAAGCCGCGCGCCGCGTGGGCATGCCAGCGCGCTGGACCATAACGTCCGTCTATATGCTTACCGGCGTCGCTGCGGCCATTGCGGGTCTTCTGATTGCCGCCCGACTGGGTTCGGGCTCGTCGAATGCGGCTGTCGGCTTCGAGCTTCAGGTGATCGCCGCGGTGGTGCTTGGCGGCACCTCTCTGTTTGGCGGTCGTGGCTCCATTCTCGGAACGATATCGGGCACACTGACCATTGCCGTTATTGGCAATGGATTGATCCTCATGCACATTTCCCCGTTCTTCACCCAGATCGTTACCGGCACGATCATCTTGATCGCCATTTGGCTGAACACCCGCATCTTCACCGCATCCTTTTCTTTCAGGCGAAAAAACAAAGGCGCCGCGGGGTCGCTCAGGCGGACCTCGGGCTCGTGAACTGGACAAACCATGCAAACCATTTCCAGCAATGACGGCGGTGCGATCCGCGACATTTTCGGGCGCTCCAAGACCCTGATCGGCATGATCCATTGTCCGCCTTTTCCCGGCAGCCCGCGCTATCGCGGCGAAAGCATGGAGGCAATTTACGAAGCGTGCATGCGGGATGCCGATGCGCTGGTCTCGAACGGCATGCACGGGCTGATCGTCGAGAACCATGGCGACGTACCGTTCGCCAAGCCGGAGGATATCGGCCCTGAAACCACAGGCTTCCTTTCTGTCGTGACCGACCGCATTCGCCGCGCTTTCGATGTGCCGATGGGCATCAACGTGCTGGCCAATGCACCCCTAGCCGCCTTTGCTACGGCGTGTGCCGCCGGCGCGCAGTTCATCCGCGTGAACCAGTGGGCCAATGCCTATGTGGCCAATGAAGGTTTCATGGAAGGGCGCGCCGCCCAAGCCATGCGCTACCGATCCGCCTTGCGCTCGGAGCATATCCGCGTGTTCGCGGACGCGCACGTCAAACATGGCAGCCACGCCATCGTCGCCGACCGCTCGATTGCCGAACTGACCCGCGATCTGGCGTTTTTCGATGCGGATGCCGTCATCGCGACAGGCCAGCGCACCGGCAACAGCGCGACGCTGGAGGAACTGAAAGAGGTGGCGGAGGCGACCAACCTGCCCGTCCTTGTCGGCTCCGGCGTCACCGCGCACAACGTCGTGTCTATCCTCGGTGTGGCGGACGCCGTCATCGTGGCCTCGTCGCTGAAAGAGGGCGGCGTGTGGTGGAACCCGGTGGAAGCCGATCGCGTGCGTACTTTCATGGAAGCGGCAAAGCCCGCCATCGCGGTGGCCGGATGAACCTGTCTGACCACATATTGAAGGCCAATGAAGGCATCTTGAACGAGATGCTGACCCATCGCTTTGTCGAGGACGTCTGCGCCGATCGCCTCGCCCCCGACGTGTTTCGGCGCTATGTGACCTATGAAGGGGCATTCGTCGAAACGGCGATCTCGATCTTCGCCTTTGCTGTCGCGCGCGCACCGGACATGAAGGCGCGCCGCTGGATGATCGGTGTGCTCGATGCCCTGGCGAACGAGCAGATCCCCTATTTCGAGGAACGATACCGGGCCTTGGGAATCGAGTCTGGCGCATGCCTGCCGCCGGATGCCCGCGCGTTCGACGACGGCATGCTGGCGCTGGCGGAGAAAGGCGATTTTCTTGACATCGCAACCACCATGTTCGCAGCCGAGTGGATGTATTGGACGTGGTGCCGGCGCGCCATCGCTTGCCAGCTGTCGAATGCCGATCTGAAAGCGTGGGTCGCCCTGCATGTCGACGATACGTTCGCGGCGCAGGCCATGTGGCTGAAACGGGCAATCGACCGCTATGGCAGACAGGACGACGCAACGCGCCTGTCCGCGATCTTCGCCAGGGTGACACGGCTTGAGATCGACTTCCACAACGCGCCTTACCACATGCCGGCTTCAGAGGAACCAGGCCAATGACGCGGCGCTTTTCCGACAGCGTGATGACCGTGCTCGGCCCCGTCAATGCCGATGCGCTCGGCCCGACGCTGATGCACGAGCATATCCTGAACGATTGTACGTGCTGGTGGCGCGGACGCGACCGGGCCTTCACCTCGCCGGTTCGCGATGTGCCCGTCAGCCCGGACATTCTCTGGCAGTTGCGCAACGACCCCTTCGCAAACAAGCACAATTGCGCGCTTGACGATGAAGCCCTGGCGATCGAGGAACTGGGCCTTTTCGCGGCAGAGGGCGGCCGCACGGTCGTCGACCCGACCTGTCAGGGCATCGGGCGCGACCCGGAAGCCCTGAAGCGCATCGCCAGGGCAACCGGCCTCAATATCGTGATGGGGGCGGGCTATTATCTCGAAGCCTCCCATCCGCAGCATCTCAAGGCGATGTCGGCCGACGATGTGGCGGATGAGTTGGCCGTGGAGGCCGAAACGGGCGTCGGGCAAAGCGGTGTTCGCATCGGCCTGATCGGTGAAATCGGCGTCTCGGCGGACTTTACCGACGAAGAGCGCAAAGTGCTGCGCGGATCGGCCATGGCCGCCATGCGCACGGGGCTGCCGCTGATGGTGCAACTGCCCGGCTGGGAGAGGCTTGCGCATGAGGTGCTTGACGAGATCGAAGCGTGCGGCCAGCCGCTCGACAGGGTGATCCTGTGCCATATGAACCCGAGCCATGCGGACCGCGACTATCAGCGCCTGCTGGCCCGGCGCGGCGCCTATATCGAATACGACATGATGGGCATGGACTACTGGTATGACGACCAGAAGGTTCAGTGTCCCAGCGACGAGCAGACATGCGAAGCCATCGCGTCCCTGTTCGCCGACGGTTTCGGCGCCCAGGTCCTGCTGTCGCAGGATGTCTTCCTGAAAATGATGCTGTGCGCCTATGGCGGCAATGGCTACGCCCACGTCTCGCGATACGTATTGCCCCGCCTGCGACGACTGGGCCTCGGCGCGCAGGACCTTGACCTCCTGATGGTGGACAACCCTCGCCGCGCGCTGCTCCAACGTTTGAATGAAGGATCTTAGAATGACCAATGTACTGCTTGTCGGTGAAAGCTGGATCAGCGCCGCGACCCATTTCAAAGGGTTTGATCAGTTCGGCAGCGTCACCTTTCACACCGGCGCAAAGCGCTTCCTGTCGGACATGGAAAGCGCCGGTATCACCGTCACAAACATGCAGGCCCACGACGCCGCGGAGGCTTTCCCCACGAGTCTGGACGGTCTTGACGCCTATGACGTGATCATCCTGTCCGACATTGGCGCGAACACGCTGCTGCATCCCGATGTGTGGCTGCGGGGCGAACGCGTGCCGAACCGTTTGGCGCTCATCGAGGAATGGACGCGCAAGGGCGGCGGCCTCGTCATGATCGGCGGCTATTTCTCCCTTCAGGGCATCGACGGCCGCGCCCGCTGGTACAAGACGCCCGTCGAAGCAGCGCTGCCGGTGACCTGTCTGCCATGCGACGACCGTCTGGAAATCCCCGAAGGCGCAACACCCGTCGTGAAAGCACCGGATCATCCCATCCTGTCCGGCGTGCCGAAGGACTGGCCGTATCTGCTTGGCGTCAACGAGGTGACGATAAAGGACAGCGGCGAGGCGCAGTGCGTTCTGGCGCTCCCCGAGGCTCAGCGCGGGCTGCCGCTGCTCGTGACCGGCCGGCACGGCGAAGGGCGCGCCGTGGCGTGGACCTCGGACATGAGCGAACATTGGCTGCCGCCGGCTTTTCTCGACTGGCCGGGCTATCAGACATTGTTCGCCAACATGATCGGATGGGCCGCATCCCGATAGGAGCGCCAACGTATCGGTCGTCCTTGCTGGACGCCAAGTTTTGAAGCGTTTTGGAGATCACCCAGTTCCGGGCCCGGGCGTCATGCGACTTTTGGAGCTTCGTCGGTTGGGTGGCAAAAGCGCCCGGCGCTATGTTCTCGACCGATGAGTGGGGCGATTCCGGGAAAGCCGGTCCTATCCGGGCGGCGGTGTGGGTTTTACTTAAGGATGTCACTTCATCTAAAACTAGCTATCAGGCAACACAAATGGGGGTCAGCCCGCCGCCCATGGGCAGTTGCCTCAATCATCCGCCAGACCCGACGCGCTCCCGGGGATCGGTCACATCATCGCCATTGGCAGCGCCAAGGGAGGCGTGGGCAAATCTACCGTGGCGGTCAATCTGGCGCTGTACGGCGAGACAACAGACATCTTTCGGCATGGCGGCGGTGAACGCATGAGCCGCCAACTCGGCACGCCGTTTCCGGGCGCAATACCTCTCGATGCGGAAGTTGTCACCGCAGGAGACGAACCGATTAATCACCACCGGTCATGCAGGGACACCTCGGAGCAATCAAAAAATTCACGCGCGGCAGCAGCCGGATCGGGAACACCGCAAATGGCGGACGACACGGCCAAGCCATCCGCACCGGCCTGTAAAACCGACCGGGTGTGTCGTGCTTTAAGGCCGCCTATGGCGACGGTTGGCAGCGCCGACAGCGAACAAAGCGCCTTGAGGCCGACAAGTTCAATTGGAGGCGTGTGATCGGGTTTTGTATCGGTGGCGAAAACAGTGCCAATGCCGAGATAGTCCACCGCGTCGGTATCGACCGCTTTAACATGGGTCTCGGTCTCGCAAGACAAGCCAAGGAACCGATCTGGCCCAAGCCGCTGCCGCGCCTCGGCCACGTCCACATCGCCTTGCCCCACATGACACCCGTCTGCTTCTGATATCAAAGCCGCATCGATGTCATCATTGATGACCAATGGCACGCCGCTGCCGGCGAGAGCGGCTTTGAGAGCACGAGCCATATCAACAAGGCTGGCTGTTCTCGCTTCTTTATCGCGCAACTGGACCATTGTTACGCCACCAGCAACAGCAGCCTGAACCGTCGCGACCATGCCTTGCGTCGCGCAAAGGTCGGTATCTGTCACCAAATACAGACGCAGCTTGCTCCGTGTCAGTCGCATTTGATCCGTTCCTGGTCCATATCCTCCGGACGGACAGCCGCCAGCGCATCCAGGAAATGCACGGCGAAGCTACCCGGTCCACTTGCCTGTGCTTCGGCGCGCGCGCCTGCCTCGGCAAAATGGACGAGCGCAGCCAATGCGGCTTCGAATGGCGCCGCCACCGCGACATAGCCGCCCATCAGCGCGGTCAAAGAGCAGCCAAGCGCCGTAACCTTCGGCATGAAATCAGAACCGCCGGTTACACACGCATTGCGAACACCATCAGTTACAAAGTCCTCGGCCCCAGTTACCGCGACGACGCAGCTTGCCTGACGGGCCAAAGCCACGGCCGAGGACTGAGCAGAAGCAACGCTGTCCCCGGCGTCGACGCCCTTGCCCGCCTCCGACCCGCCCTCCAATGCGATGATCTCTGAGGCATTGCCCCGGATAATGGTTGGCGTCTTTGCCAAGAGGCTCTGCGCCGCCACGCGGCGGTATCGCGTTGCGAAATGGGCGACAGGGTCAAAAACCCAAGGTATTTGACTCTCATGCGCCGCATCTGCCGCACGCAACATCGCCGAAAGCCAGGGCTCCGAGAGGGTACCGATATTGATCGTTAGAGCACTGGCAACAGGAACGAAGTCAGCGACCTCTTGCTCGGCATGGATCATCGCCGGTGATGCGCCTGCCGCCAGAACGACATTGGCCGAGACATTCATGGCGACGAAGTTCGTGATGCAATGAACTAATGGCGCCGAGCGGCGCAGTTCAGCTAGGCAGGTATCGGGAGTCATTCGGCCTCCTTGGTGGGTAAGAAGGCCAAATAAAACCGATAGAATTCGATTTACCGCCTTCCTACGCCAGCATGATCTGGTTCAGGTTCAAAGGGTTCGTCTCAGCCCGAAGGCGCCCCTGGCTATGCTGTCGTCTCTACTGGCCAGTCCTCCATGCGGAATGCGCTGTCCCAGAACATCCACTCGTACTGGGTCGATTTCCTAAAGGCGCGTAACATCGCCTCCCGCCGGTTGTCCGTGCTCGCGGCCGCCGCCCGGTCCGTGATGGCAATGACGGCTTCCACCGCTTCGCCGAACCCGGCATCGGAATAGGTGTCGATCCACGCGTGGTACGGATTATCGGCTTCCGCCTCCTTGGCTATCTCATTGCCAACGTCCCAATAAATCCAGAAGCATGGCAGGATGGCAGCGACGAGTTCCTCGTAGCTCCCGACGTGAGCGACCGACAAAAGAAAATTCGTGTAGCCGTAACAAGTCGGGGACGGCTCTGCCGCAGCCGCTTCATGGGGATCGACACCGAACTTCTCGAAGAAGCCCCCATGCAGCGCCCGCTCAACGACGAGGGCTTCCTCGGACGCATGGGCGAAACGCTGCATCGCGTCAGGATCAGGGGCCTTCGCCGCGGCGATGGCCAGTGCTCGCGAATACTGCTCAAGATAGAGTGCGTCCTGGATCATGTAGAACTGGAATCGCTCCTGGGACAGTGTTCCATCCGCTAGTTGGCGGTTGAATGGAAGGCTGAGAATGCCCTCCCGCAGCAACGCGGATTCCATCCAGGCCCGCTGTGTAAACGAGTTCATTCGGTTTGACGCTCCTGTGCATGTTCCGGCCAAAGCGCATGGAAGTGATGCACCGGCCCATTGCCATGACCCACATCGAGCTGGCCGCTCTCTCGAATAGCGCCCGTGATGTAGCGCTTCGCTTCCTCAACGGCGTCTTCGACGGAATGGGATATTGGCAGTAGCGCCGCAATGGCGGCTGATAGCGTGCAACCCGTCCCATGCGTGTTCTTCGTCGCAATGCGACCGGCTTTCAGTTCAATGACGTCTTTGCCATTGAACAGCAGGTCGGAGCTGCCGGCCCCTTCCAGATGCCCTCCCTTCAGCAGAACATAGGAAGGTCCGAGTTCATGGAGCGCGCGCACGGCATCGTCCATGGCGTCGAGTGTTTTTGGCGCATCGCGCCCGAGCAGCACGCCGGCTTCCGGCAGATTGGGCGTGACGACGCTGGCAAGGGGCAAGAGCTCATCACGGATCTTTGCAATCGCCGCATCATCAAGCAGCCGATCGCCGCTCTTCGCCACCATCACGGGATCGAGGACAATGTTGGCGGCCTCATATCGTTGCAAGCGATCGACGATTGTGGCGGCGACATCGGCCTTGTGAACCATGCCAATTTTCAACGCATCGACGCGCACATCGGAGAAAACGCTATCGATCTGTGCAGCGACAAAATCTACGGGCACGGCATGGATGAAATCGACGCCTCGGGTGTTCTGCGCGACCAGCGCGGTGACGACGGACATGCCGTAAGCGCCAAGCGCGGAAAACGCTTTCAAGTCCGCCTGTATGCCGGCACCGCCGCTCGGATCGGTCCCGGCGATCGTCAACAGGTTCGGAACGGATGTTGAGCAGCTTCGCTTCATCACGCCGCCAACAATCTTCGGCGCCAGTTGATCAGGCCGCCTTCGAGGATCACCGCAATCTGCTTTCCGGTGAGACCATGACGGGTCGGAACGGAGCCTTTGCCGCGCAGCTCGAGGATAAGCTCGGTGTCCTCTTCCAGCGTTCGATGCAGATCACGCGCGACGAGGACGTCGCCTTTTTCAAGGCGCTCATAGTCCATCGGATCCACGAACACCAAGGGCAGTACGCCGTAATTGATCAGATTTTGCCGATGGATACGCGCGAAGTCTTTGACCAGTGCGATCCTCAATCCGAGATTGCGCGGCGCGATGGCCGCATGCTCGCGCGACGATCCTTGGCCGTAGTTCTTGCCGGCGACCACCGAATGGCCGGTGCTCTGTCTAACCGCGCGCGCCCGCTCCAGATACGACCTGTCGACTCGCTCAAACGAAAAGTCGTCGATCTTCTGGATGTTCGAGCGATAGGGCAGCACCTTCGCACCCGCCGGCATGATTTCATCAGTCGAGATATCATCGCCCATCTTGAGGATCACCGGCAGTTCGAGCGTGTCGGGCAGCGAGGCGAACTCGGGAAGCGACTTGATATTTGGACCTTTGACCAGTTCGACAGAACCCGACTCGTCCGGCGCAGGCGGTGGTTCGATCATCGCGACGGTGACGATCGTCTTATTCGGATGTCCAAGATTCGGGTTGGCCATATCCAGCGAGCGCGGGTCAGTGATTTTGCCGGCCAGTGCCGAAGCCGCAGCGGTTTCGGGAGAACACAGGAAGACCGAGTCTTCCCGTGTCCCTGATCGGCCGGGAAAGTTTCTAGGCGTCGTTCGCAGCGAATTACGCCCGACCGCGGGGGCCTGTCCCATGCCAATGCAACCGTTGCAGCCAGCCTGATGTATCCGCGCGCCGGCGGCGACCAGAGCGCCAAGACGACCGTCCGCGATCAGCATTTCCAGCACTTGCCGGGAAGACGGGTTGATGTCGAACGATATGGCCGGTGGGACGGTTTTTCCGCGTACGATATCCGCCACCACGGCAAAATCACGCCAGCCCGGATTGGCGGACGATCCAATGTAAGCCTGGTAGATGTCCTCACCCTCGACCGAGCTGACCGCCACCACATTGCCCGGACTTGACGGTTTGGCGATCAATGGCTCGAGGCGAGACAAGTCGATCTCGTCGTGATGATCATAGGTGCAGCCGTCGTCTGCTGCGAGTTCAACCCAGTCAGAAGCTCTGCCCTCGCTGCCGAGAAAGCGCCTGATCTCCTGGTCTGCCGGGAACACCGTCGTGGTTGCGCCCAACTCCGCACCCATATTAGCGATCACGTGCCGGTCCATCGCGGTGAGCCCGGCCAAACCGGGGCCGTGGTACTCAATGATCTTGCCGACTCCGCCCGAGACTCCGTGACGCCGCAGCATCTCAAGGATCACGTCCTTCGCGCTCACCCAGTCGGGTAGTTCACCCACGACATGGACGCCGAAAATCTTCGGCATCGTGGTGGAGAAAGGCTCGCCCGACATGGCGAGAGCGACGTCGAGGCCGCCGGCCCCGATCGCCAGCATACCGAGCGCGCCTGCCGCCGGTGTATGGCTGTCGGAACCCAGGAGGGACGCCCCCGGTTTCCCGAAACGCTGCATATGGACGGCGTGACTGATGCCGTTGCCCGGGCGCGAGTACCAGACGCCGAAACGCCGGCAGGCGCTTTCGAGGAAAAGGTGATCATCGGGATTCAGATTGTCGATTTGCAGCAAGTTGTGATCGACATACTGGACGCTGACGTCGGTCTTGACACGATCAAGCCCAAGCGCCTCCAGGGACAGCATCGCAAGCGTCCCGGTCGCGTCCTGCGTCAAAGTCTGATCGATCCTGAGTTCTATGGGAGCGCCCGGCGTCATCTCGCCTGCGACCAAATGCGATTGGATCAGCTTTTGCGCCACACCTAACGCCATACGCTTCCCATTCTTTCTGATCTCCTGCTGGCCGTTCCATTGCGGCTGATCGCAACTTTTCCATAGGCTGGACGGCCAATATATGATAGCGATTCCAAACTATCTTGACAAGATGTTAGTTTCGATTCCATATCAATATAGTTGGTTTCCGATACTATGTTTCCTGTCGGCGAGGATCGGCGGCAAGCGCCAATGGAGCGCCCCCTTGGGAGAAGCCATGACCGTACAGAAAGAGATCACCGACAGGCTCAATGACGCACTGCCGATTGAGCATCTGGAAGTGATCGACGAAAGCAGCAAACACAATGTGCCGCCAGGAGCGGAATCGCATTTCAAGGTGGTCGTGGTGAGCTCCGCCTTTGAAGGTAAGAAGCGCTTGGCGCGCCACCGGATGCTCAACGGAATTCTTGCAGATACGCTTTCCACGCATATTCATGCGCTGGCGCTGCACACGCTAACCACCGAGGAATGGTCCGGAATGGGAGCAGCGCCTGCCTCGCCAGCCTGCCGAGGTGGCGATGGATAGTTCGATCTTGCCCGTGTCCGAAGACCCGCCGCGGTTTGAAAGTCGTTTCACGGAGAAACTGCCGGGTGATCCGGAGAAATCCAACTTCACACGGGTTATCAATGGGGCGTGCTACTCGGAAGTGTATCCGACACGCGTTACGGCCCCGCGGCTGGTCGCCTATTCGCCCGAGGTCGCCGAACTGCTGGACCTGTCCACGGCCTTTTGCGAGTCGCATGAATTCACCGAGGTCATGGCCGGTAATCGGCTCCTGGATGGCATGACGCCCTATGCAACGTGCTATGGCGGCCATCAGTTCGGCAACTGGGCCGGCCAGCTCGGGGATGGCCGCGCGATCAACCTCGGAGAACGCGTCAATCGTCGCGGCGAACGCTGGATGCTTCAGCTCAAGGGCGCCGGCCCAACCCCCTATTCGCGTTCTGCCGACGGCCGCGCCGTCCTGCGATCTTCCGTCCGGGAGTTTTTGTGCAGCGAGGCCATGCATCATCTCGGCGTTCCCACGACACGCGCGCTCAGTCTGGTCACGACCGGCGAAGAGGTGCTGCGTGACATGTTCTATGACGGCAACCCCGGATATGAACCCGGCGCAATTGTCTGCCGCGTAGCGCCGTCATTCACGCGCTTCGGTCATTTCGAGCTTCTGGCGGCGCGTCAAGAATATGAACTGCTGAAGACATTTGTAGATTTCACGATCCAGTCGGATTTTCCGCAACTCGGAGTCCCGTCAAAGTCCAGCTACGTTGCATTGTTCGAAGACGTCTGTCGACGCACGGCCGATATGGTCGTCGAATGGATGCGGGTCGGGTTCGTCCATGGCGTGATGAACACCGACAATATGTCCGTCCTTGGGCTGACGATCGACTATGGACCATATGGCTGGCTTGACGATTTCGACCCCAACTGGACGCCGAACACGACGGACGCGCAGGGGCGCCGCTATCGCTTCGGCAATCAGCCCCATGTCGCCCTATGGAATCTCGCCCAGCTTGCCAGCGCACTTCACCCGTTGATCGGGGAGTCGAAGGCGCTTGAAGACGCCTTGCAAGGATACAATCACCGATTTGAAACAGGGTGGCGAAACATGATGGCGGCGAAGCTGGGCCTCAGCCGCTATGAGCCCGCGACGGACGCGACGCTGATCGACGACTTGCATGCCGTCCTCACGTCGACCGAGATTGATATGACAATCTTTTTCCGAGAGCTTGCGGAGACGAAGGCGGACACGCTGACTTCAAATGCGGCCTCGGATACCACGCTGATCGCCCCGCTCATGTCAGCCTACTATGCTCCCGAACAATTAGCGTCTCCTGTTCAAGAGCATGCGGCACGGTGGCTGCGTCAGTATGGCGGACGGCTTCGTCAGGACGGGCTGCCGGACGCCGTCCGTAAAGAGCGCATGAATCGCGTCAACCCGAAGTACATCCTGCGAAACTATCTCGTGCAGCTTGGCATCGACCGCGCGGAACAGGGGGATACCTCCTTGGTGCAGGAACTGTTGGCTTTGTCGAGACAGCCGTATGACGAACAACCGGCGATGGAGCATCACGCCGGCAAACGGCCCGATTGGGCCAGGCAACGTCCCGGCTGTTCGATGTTGTCGTGTAGCTCCTAAAAATCCGATCCTCAGCAAACGATGAGCCATCAGACGGCATTCCATTGAACCGGTCCTGCGCCTTCAGCCAGTAGGTGGCAAAATCGGTCAGCTTCTTGTTGTTGGCGATGACCGGAAGATCATGGCCGTCGCACGCAAGAAGCGCCGCATTTCGACCGTTTCAATGGCCGAACGCGCCTTCATCAGCCGCGGCACACTCTACAAGGTTGAACGCGGTGATCCATCGGTCTCGATGGGAATATATGCGACAGTGCTCGCGATCCTTGGCCTCGTCGATCGGCTTGGCGACGTCGCCGATCGGAGGGACGACACGCTCGGCCTCGATATTGATGAAGAACGGCTTCCAAAGAAGGTGCAGCCACGAGGCCGTAAGAATAAGGGATCATGATCCATCCCGAGGACCGCAGCTCTTGCCATTTGATTTCGTCGGGCCGCCAGTTCCGCGTGAAACCGAGGTTCATGTCGCTACTGAAGCACGGATGCGACAATTTTTTGCTAAGTCAGGGGCGAGAACGGATTCCTGATGGTGAGCGACTGCTCAACGACCAATCCGTCGTGCATGTCTTCCGATAGCAGTGTTTTGCATCCTGCGATCAATGCAGCCGAAACGATCATCGCGTCATAGACCGGGAACCGATACTTCTCACCAAGGGCTCTCCCAACCTGATGAACTTCCAGAGTCAGGGGCTGCACCAAACAGAGTTCCCGCACGCCACAAAGAAACTCCCCCGCCTCCTGCCACGACATTCCAGCCTTCCTGCGGCAGTTGACAAGTGTCTCGTTCAGAACCTGGACGCTGACGACACCCCCGGTTTGCAGCATGGATTCAGCCTTGTCGGCTTTCTGACCGTCGTCCAACAGATAGAGGATAATATTCGTGTCGAAGAAACTATCGCTCATGCGCCTCATCGCGACTTAAGCGATTTTCTGAAGACAAACGGCCACGGAACTTGCGAATGTCTGCAAGTATCTCGTCAGGTCGTCTCAGCCGAGCGACCTTAAGGACCTCGCTGTCACCTGTTACCGAAACCTGGTCGCCTTCTCTCAGGCCAAGTTCCCTGACGAGTCGGCGAGGCAGTCTTACTGCCAGGCTGTTACCCCATTTCGCGATTTGCATGACTGATTTTCCATAGATATACGATGATAAATGTATATCATTATCTTTCGGGAATCAAGTTCTGGCGTAAACGAAGTTGATCAAAGATGGTGCACTCTGGAGCCAGAGAAATCGGGTGTATGAACCACCTTGAGAACTCACGACTGCATGGTGAAGCAGACACTCCATGAGGAGAATCCACCGGCCTCTTACTTTCACGGAGAATGCTCATGGAAACCCAACGCCTGCATCGTGGCCGACTTATCGACCACCTCCAGCTCGTGGTACATGATCTCAATGCCAGCCGGGACTTCTACACGGCGGTATTGGCTGTTCTGGACATTCCCATCGTCGACACGAGCGAGGACTATTTTTGGGCTGACGAACTTGTCGTTTCCTCAACGGACAGCCCGGCCGCATTGGGTATTCCAACGGGGCGCCATCAACCAATTCTCCTACCATTCCACACAAACGGCAAGAGTGAAGGAATATGGTTAAATGAACATTATTGGGGCTAAACGGAACAACCTCCTCAGAAACCAGATCTAAGCTGCCCGCGCCGCTTCAGCGTCCAGCATCGCGTCCTGGGCTTCTTCAACCGTGTCGCGGACCATCTCGCCCAAGTGGTCGTGGATCCGGGCCTCGTCGATCTGGATTACCTGTCTATCGGTCTTGGTCTGTCGGCCTCGTCCATTCTCAACTCTTCTCAGCCAGTACGAAAGGGATCGACATCGCGATCAAATGTGCGACGATAACCCATTATGTCTCTCCCCGTTACTGGTCTCGCAGTACGGTCTTGGCCTGTTGCGCGAACGCGGCCATAGCGTCGAAGTTCTTTGTATTGATGGGGATCGCCACATTCTCTAACCTCACGAGCCCGTTGGAGCCCATGCGCCTCTTCTGTTTGATTGCACCGCGCCCAAGACCATGCCGCCTAAACCCCATTTCCTCAGCGATCTTGTAAAGCTGATAATAATCGCTCACATACAGGTTCAAACCCGGAGGAACTGCGTCATGACGGATCCCCTGTACAAGCTGCGTAAAAACGCCGGAGGAACAATCTTGATGGCTCAGCGAAGCTTGTATTACTAATCCGTTATCGCGTCGCGCGCCCAATTTCAAAATGTAACGGTCGGCGGCAGGCGACTTCATGAGTGTGACAACTGCTTCCTTTGAATACATATTTATCGGATGATTGTACTTCCTGGCGTTCAATTCTTGAATCTCGACAAAAGAAGCAATCTCAGCGCTGGAGGATGCGAGATCACTAAGGGTCCAGATCCTGAAATCGCATGCTTCCTCAGCGCGACGCGTTAGCCGTCTTATGTCTCTGAATTGGCTAGAGCCAATGTTCTTACGCAGTTGCTCATCGACCGTCGACGAAACGTGAAAAAACGCTGCGGACATAAAAGGGACCCGGATTGCGTCGATGCCCATGTTCGACGGAATCGATTCGCAGGAGATTGACGGTATCAGCAGCCAGCAGGCGCCCGCCGCCGCCGCGATGTATTGTTCGACGAGGTGGCTGGCGGGATACGCTTCACACGGCGCATAAAAGCACCGCTGTGCCACGTAGGCGTTTTCTTCATGCAACCGTTTATCGTGATCGGATACGGACCACATAACCGCTGACCAATGGGAAATTGCACTCAACGGAACGACGGGATTCGGCACACCATGTGAGACACAAAACGCCAGAGACTCTGGAGCCGATAGATTTGATGGCACCATCAATAGACCATTTGTTCAGAACGGATAACGTTCCCGGTCACGACACAAAGTCGTTCCGGCACTGCCCCAGATTTTCGGAAATCTCCTTTGCCGATTTGCCGAAGTAATAACCACCTGTTTTCAAAGGATTCCCGTCATAATCGCGTACAGTATTCCCTTCCTTCTCGTAAAAAGAAATAATATTCGAATAATCCCTCATGTACACAATTCTGAAATCCACACTCACTCGCGTTTCATCGCTATCATTCTCATAAGCGCCATGCAGAATTCTTGGATCAAAGAATAGGCATTCACCTATTTTCATAGGCACGGGCGCTGTATTATTGATTACTTCGCTAACAATATCTTCCTTTGTACTTAGAAATGCAAAAAAAATTCATCACGACCTTTGACGAACTTATCTATAGAGTAACCAATGTGCTCGGCGAAGGCATCGAGAACCTCTATGCTCGTCTTTTTGTCGGTCAGCCACAATGCGGCCGGACCATCGACGTCGCACAGAGGCAGCCAACAGTTTATCTGCTCAAAATAGTCACCAAAAAGCATATCCGAATGCAAATTCATCGCGTGGCCATTACTCAGCCGGAAACGATCTCCCATGGCTCCGGGCATATGGAGCCGCAGGGTTGGATCGGCCTCGAATACAAAATCTTCTCCTAATAATTCATATAATTTAACAATCATTCTAAAATAGCGATCAATTGCCAAGTCGCCAAAAGAAGAAAGCGGAATCAGAAATGCAATTTTTGTCAATTTTCGTGTGAGTCTTACTCAATTCTATATCAGAATTTATACTATATTTATCTATCAAAAATTCTTTTATTAATTTTCTTAAATCAATCGCACTATCTCTTAAATTTGAAACAATTTTATACCCTTCTTTTTTGTCTATATAATGCTCTGCGTTCAGCATTAATTTTATGTTCTCGTTGATCATTTTACTTATCCTTTGTATTCTACACTCAATTTACTTTCACTTTATTGACAAAAATTGCCAGTAAAGACTCAGCAATTGAGATTGACTAACGGTAGTCAAATCAACAGACATCGGCTTCTATTTTCTGGGTGCATCAGGTGAGGCATTTCTTGACTCCGGCGGCAGGCTCTGAAACACTAAACTATAGTGGGTACTAATTTCATAACACACGCAATAGTGTCACGAAAGAGCAGAGATCGGCTATGGTGAAGCCTAACCTGTTCGTCGTTCGTCGAAGCGATTTGAGGGCCGTCAATTCGATTCTTGAGAACGGCAAGGAGGTCGATTTGGGTGAGTTACGTGACTTCAGAAAGCACCCGGAAATCGCGTCTTTCCTTCCCAATGTTGTCAATCCGTCGATGGCTTGGACCAAGCTCGCGCAGGCGCAGAGACTGGAAGTTCACAAGCACCCAACCAAGAGCATGGTCGTGGTTGCGGAAGGGCGCGGTTATCTGACCGGGGATGTTGAGACCACTCTGGAGGCGGGTGATGTGGTCTGCATCTATCCGGGGGCAAATCACGGCTTCGTTGCCGGAGACAGCGATCTCCATTGCCTTTCCCTACAGTTTGAAGGCAGTGGTTTATACGAGAACGAGAACACGCCGCGCGTCCAGTTCACAGAATCTGTCTATGACGAGTTTGTTGCGCTTAATGAGAAGTATTGCGAGCGTTTTCGAACTCTGGTCATAGAGGATGTCAATGTCGTGATGTCGAACGCTCGGTGCCAAGAGGCATTCTGGTCACAGCTGAAGCGCTGGTCCACGACGTTCCAACACCTTTTGTTTGTTCGGCAGATATCGACGAGCGTTGACGACCCTCTTTACGATTTGTTTCGAGGTCATTTGCGGGAGGAATTCGACCACGATCAAATGGTGGATGCCCCTCCAGCGCCCTGGGACTCGGTATTGGACGCGTGCGCTGCATGGTTTGAAAGAACCATAGCCAACTCGCCTCCGGTGGAGAAGCTGATCATCGTCAACTTGGCCCTTGAGGGTGCAGGGGACGTTTTTTCAACCGAACTTCGTGGACATTTCGAGCGTCTCGGAGACTACATAGAGACACATCACGATCATGACGAGGATCATGCGAATTTGGGGCAGGAGCACTTGCAGGCCCATGTTGAATACAATTACGAGATGGCGCGGAGCACGTTGACCCAAGCCTGGGAGGTGTTTTTCTTAATGTTTGAGAGAATTATAGAACTTTCCAAACAGAGTTATGACATAGAGCATTAATGATCTTTAGGTCATTCGGATATCTTCGATCGGAAGTCGGGACGGCGTCCAAGAGCCTTGAGAGGTGGCTGGTATGCATGGGATGGTGTGGATAGATGGCTCTTTCAAGGACTATGAAGCGGCGTCGGTACCCATTCTTACTCATTCGATTTCATATGCAACATCCGTCTACGAGGGGATCCGAGCTTACGGCGGCAAAGTATTCAAGTTGAAAGAGCATTTGAATCGTCTGAGATATTCGGCAAGTGTATTTCATCACAATATCTCTTTTGATGACGAAATACTTATCAATGCAATACTGCACTTGATTGAAACGAATTCACAGCCGGAAGGATACATCAAGATCCAGGTGATTTTCGATGATAGCGATTTCGGATACGCGGGATTAGGCTGCAAGTCGAGAATCATGATTTCCATTATGCCGAAACCCCGGTTCCCGCATGATGGACCGTTTTCGCTTTCAGTTTCCAAGTGGCGCCGTCCCGCCGCCACTTGTCACCCGTATGCCGCCAAAACATCGTCCACATATGCGCTCAGTTTCCTTGGCTTCAGAGCCCGAAATCCAGGATTTGACGATGTGTTGTTTGTGAGTGAGGACGATCGGGTCTGCGAGGCAAGCGGCGCCAATATTTTTTTCGTCAAGGGCGATGATCTCGTAACCCCGAAAACAGATATGTGTTTGGATGGTATTACGCGTCGAGCCGTGCTGGAGACGATTGCTCCGTCCTTGGGTCTCAAGCCAATCGTTTCGGATGTGTACATGAGTCAGCTCGGTTCGTTCGACACATGTTTCATGTGTGGCACCGCAGTTGAAATTCGGGGAATCTCCCATATCGACACTCACCGATTTCCTTCTAGCAATGCGGTTAGGAAGGTCTCCAGCGCCTACGAGAAGCTGGTGCATACGGAATCGCCGCCTTGCCATTGAGCAAGGCCAAAGCTTAATGAACGTTCACCCAGACCCGCCAAGGACGATGCCGAAGAATGCCACGCGCGTTGCTTGAATGGCTGCACTTTCGCTTGCCTGCGTCTAATGTCCGGCGCACGGAGGAAGAATTTCAGAGCGGTTGGCAGCGATGGACGGAACAAGCAAACGTCGACAGCCTTGATAGCAGCCTGGACCACCTGGGCCGGAATATTATAGCCGCGCTCATGCCGGAGATTCGGTCCGTGGCTTTCACGCTCACCATCCACGGCGTTGCATCGTTCTCAGCGGCCATACTGCTAAAGGAGCTCGTCACGGAGCTCTTATCCGGCTCTTCGGATGCCTCTGGATTCGTGATTGTCTTGGCCCTGCTGATCCTGTTGACGGCCACCGCCTGGGTATCACTTAATCACATATTCAAGATGTCCGATATTCTCGGAATCGCGGCACGCTCTTATGTCGAGCGGCGCTTGGTTTTTTCCATAGGTGGCCGCGTCCCCCAGCAAGACGACGCCAAAATGATGCTCTCGCTGTTTGACCGGGAGTGCGGCCGTGTCGAACAGGCCTGGTCCGGCTTTGTCATGATTGCGCTGGCGTCGATCACGCTCGTCGTGACAGTCACTTACTTTTTGTTTATTCTTAAACTTAGTGCTTTTGCGGTCTTCGCCGTGATAACTTTCTTCGGACTGCTGATCTATCTGACGACCCACAAGCTCGCTACCCTCTATAAGAATATATCAAATTACTCCAAACACAGAGTCAAATCAGCAGAGTTCATAGTCAAGAACCGGCTGGCGATCCTCTTGAACAATTGGAAAGAAGATTGTCTGCAATCGCACGATCTGTGCCGGCAAGACGAGGAAGGCGTCCTGAAAAGCACGGCGAGATTCGTCGCGCTGATCAACCTAGCAACGACCGTCGCCCCCCCTCTGTCTCTGCTTGCAGCGATCGTGATGCATGTTTGGTTGTACGAAGGACAGGACACTGGCGCCATTGTAGCCGCGATCGCGCTCGTTGGGTCTCTCCGATCAGTGGCCAACGGCGTTCCTGCCGGCATCCAAAACCTCATCATGGGAAAGGTCGCCCACCAGACGATTGAATCTTTTCTTGTTACTCCCAGAGCAGGCCCCGGCGTTCGCCCGGACGCGCCATGCGTCGGTTACGCAAGACATGTTGCAATTATAGGTACCACAGGTAGCGACCGCTCCGACGTTTTGCTAACGACGGCGAGGGAACATGCGGCACCCTCAGTTTACGTTCCGATTGAACCGTGGATTTTCACCGGAACACTAATGGACAATGTAACTCTTTACAATAATAATGCCACAATCAATGAGATTGCGCGTACACTTAATTTGGTGAGTTTATCTTCAGGATTATTCGTCGATGAACATAAAAAGATCGAATATTAAGGGGCGATAACTGGGGCATTTCACGCGGCCAGGCCAAACGCGTTGAACTTGCGCGGGCGCTTCTCTCTGATGCAAGTGCCATATTCATCGATCAACCGACGACCGGACTGGATCCGCAACTAGCGAACGGGTTTCTCGGTAAGCTGCTGAATGGACCTTGGAAGGATAAGGCGGTTTGTTTCGTGACCGATCGAGCAGACGAAATCGCGCTCGCCGACGAAGTGTGGACCGTTGCGGATGGCCGGGTAGTGAGGATCGCCAGACCAGGAGTCAACGATGACTCCCTCACGCGACCTGCGGTGAAATCTAGACGCTCCGAGGTAGACACGAGCTTTCCATCGTTCGTAGCTCAGACCGCCGGTCCACCGTCTACTCAAACCGGACTGGGCGTCATCCGCCGGCTGCGCGCCGGTGGTTTGACAGCCATTTCAGTTGCAACGGTCATTGCATTACTAGCCCGCGATTTTGGATCTATTTTCTCAGATTACTTTCTGTCTTCTAGATCCTTCAGCACAGATTTAGCGAGCGACGTATTACACGTATTGATCCTCGTTTTGTTTGTCGGTACCGTGACGATAACCTGTTCTTGGCTTTGTATAGTACAAATTCTGCGAAAGCTAACTCGTCTTTGTGAGCGCTACATAAGTAATTTTCTCGAACCAATTGATTTTACAAATAAAACAACCAAAAAGGACAGTTTGGGTATACTTACCCGCGATCAACGTCGTCTCGATGAGTTTCTTCCAGCTTTAGCGTTGGAGGTCGGCGGCGCAATTACCTTGCTCATTTCGACGCTATTATTTTCGGCATCCACCGGAATTATCACGCTGGCATCGCTACCTCTTCTCGTAGGCCTTTACATCAGGTTGAACAACCGAGGGAAACCATACCTGCGTGCCTCGAATTACGATGAACTCGAAGCCTCGGCGGGGCTGCTTCAGCGGGTGGCAGAAACAAGTTGGACTCTCGAACGCTTTTACATTCGCAGCGGCCAGTCCGTCGCGAAATGGTTCGAAGGTATAAGCCGACACCGGGCGCTCGCATCCTATAAGAACGCACTCACCCGACGTTGGTTCTCATATTCCGTCGACCTCGTGGCGGTCTCCATCTTTTCTTTCGTGGCGGTTTCAGCCGTAGTCAGTTACCGCGCCGGGCTTATCGGGCATGCCGGAGTCCTCTCAATCAGTCTGACCTACGGCTTGATGTCGATCTTCGGTCGCGCGGCAAGATCGTTGGTGGAGTTAGACCAGTTGCTTGATAGTCAAGACCGTTTGTCAGATGGGCATGAAGCCTCACATAAGTTTAACGCTATGGCCAGGGAAAAGGTTCAACTTCCCACGAATGATATTGTATTCGATCAGGTTTGTTATAAGCATCGGGAATCAAGCCTGCCACTATTGTCGAACTTTAGCGCCAAGTTTGCACCAGGTGACACAATTAGCGTTATCGGCAAGAGCGGGTCCGGGAAATCTACTCTCGTCTCCCTCATCGTCGGTGAGCTGACTCCAACATCCGGTAGCATAAGGATGCTTGGCTCCGATCTCCCGTACCTGCAAGGAACGGTTTGCAGGGATCTTGTTCAGCTATATTCCTCGGCACCGGTGTTTCGGCCTG
>NZ_CFHWAF010000022.1:0-14263 GCF_984452065.1 Hoeflea sp.
GGGCCGGCGCCGCCGAGAGGCCGGCGGTCAGGGCCGCCGCGCCGAAGACGGTTTTCAGTGCTGTTTTCATGATGTGTCTCCCTTCCAGTTTTTCAGTCGTCGATTGCTTTGTGCGGTCGCCACGGAGGCGGCCCGGGTCGTGATCTGAAGTTGCTCCGGCAACAATCCGCGCGGGCGGATCAGCAACGTAAAAACGATGATAAGGCCGATCAGGATATATTGCAGCGTCCCGGCGTAAATCTGGATATGCGGCGGTGCGAAGCTGGCAAGGCCGAAACCGCTTGCGACCCAGCAGCCCCAGACGACAAATGTTCCGAGCACCGCGCCGCGATTGTTGCCGGCACCGCCGACGATCAGCATGGCCCAGATCTGGAACGTCAGGATCGGCGCCAGATCCTGCGGGCTGATGAAGGCGTAGAACGTCGCATAGAGACCGCCGGCAAGACCCATGACGACGGCGCCGATCACAAAAGCCTCGAGCCTGACACGCGCCGGATCCTTGCCGAGCGCCTTCGCGGCGGTTTCATCCTCGCGGATGGCGCGCAGCAGGCGGCCATAGGGGGAGGCGACAAGACGCGACAGACCGGCGTAAACGGCGACAAGTGCGACAATGACCAGCGCCAGGAAAAACAGATTGTAGACGAACGGATTGCCGATGGTCTCTTCAAGCGGTCTTTCGAAACCGCGAATGCCCTTGGCGCCGCCGCTCAGATAGGTGGCGTTGCGGACAAAGGCCTCCAGAGCAACGGCGATCCCGAATGTGGCGATGGCGAGATAATCGTGCCTGAGCCGTGTTGTCGCGAGTCCGACAATATAAGCCAGCACGCCGGCTGCCGCCGCGCCGCCTGTGAGGGCAACCGGCCAGGCAACGTCAAAACCGCCGAACTCGCCCGCGCGCGCCGGCCCGCCCAGAATGATCATGACATAGGCGCCGATGCCGAAGAAGGCGACGACCCCGCCGTTGAAAATGCCCGCATTGCCCCATTGCAGGTTCAGTCCGAGGACGGCGATCGACAGGATTGCCGTGATCGTCAGGAAGAACATCAGATAGGAGGCGAGCCCGATCATCGTGCCTCCCCGAAAAGGCCGTTGGGGCGCAGATAGAGCGTTGCCAGGATCACCAGGAACGGCACCGCCGGCTTGTAGCCGGCCGGCAGCAGCAGGATGGCGAAGGAGGAGGCCAGGCCGACAATGAAGCCGCCGAGCATCGCGCCGCTGACGCTGCCGAGCCCGCCGACGATGGCGGCGGCAAAAAGCGACAGGACAAGATCGCGGCCCATCACCGGGCTGAGCTGATTGTCCATGGCATAAAGAACGCCGGCAATGGCGGCAAGGCCGCCGCCGATGATCCATGTCAGCCGCACCATGGAGGCCATGGATATGCCGTTGACCTGCGCCAGTGTCGGATTTTCGGCGATTGCCCGCAGGGCGAAGCCGAGCGTCGTGCGGTTCAGGAGCAGATGCAGCGCCGCCATCGCCAGGACCGAAATGCAAAGGATGATAACCTGATCCGGCTTGATGAGAAGCAGCGGGTCGGCGCTGACCATCACCGCGAAGGAGATATCGTCGGAATAGCGTTGCGTGTGCAGGCCGAAAACGAGGGCGATCACGTTGCGCATGATGAGCGCGACACCGAACGACGCGAACACCAGCGTGAGCGGCCCGGCGGTTTCGCGCAGACGACGGAAAACCAGCCGGTCGACAAGAACGGCGGTCAGCCCGGTAATGCCCGCTGCGGCGATGGTCGCGAGCGCCAGTGCGAACGACATAGAGAACGGGCCGATCATCGTCTGAAGCGGCGGTGCGACGGCTGAAAGCACCGCATCGAAGGTCAGCGCGCAATAGGCGCCGACGGACAGCAGCTCCGCATGGGAGAAATTGGCAAAGCGCAGGATATGCATCACCAGCGTAAGGCCGATCGCGCCGAGCGACAGGACCGAACCGACGAGTATGCCGTCAAAGAGGGCCTGGATCATGCCGCCCCCTTCCTGCGGCCGCCGAGATAAATCTCGGCAACGGCCGGATCGTCGAGAATGTCGGCAGCCGGCCCGTCGAGCTGGTTGCGCCCGTCGGCCAGAATATAGGCCCTGTCGGATATGCCGAGCGCCATGCGGGCGTTCTGCTCGACCAGAAGAACCGACACGCCCTTTTGCGCGATGGATCCGATGACGCCGAGCACGTCCTGGCTGGCCTTTGGCGACAGCCCGGCCGTCGGCTCGTCCATGAGGATGATACGCGGCTCGGCGATCATCGCCATGGCGATCGCCAGCATCTGCCGCTGCCCGCCGGAAAGGCCGCCGCCGCGGATATCGCGATGTTCGGCAAGATCGGGAAACAGCGATTGCATCGCCGCAATGCGCTGCTGCGGCGCGGCCCGGCATCGCCGTGCGGCAAGCGCCAGGTTCTGTGCGACCGTCAACGTCGTGAAGATGTTTGCCGTCTGGGGCACGTAGGAGAGGTCGTACCGACCGAGCCTGTCCGGCGCGGTACCGGTGATATCCGATCCGCCGATGCGAATGCCGCCGCCTTCGATCACGATGAGGCCGGCGATCGCTTTGAGGACAGTCGATTTGCCGGCGCCGTTGGGCCCGATCACCGTGACGATCTCGCCGGTGGCGACGTGCAGGGAAAGGCCCTGCACGATCGGCAGGCCGCGCCGGTATCCGGCGGTGAGGTTCGCGACTTCCAGGAAGGGCGCTGCGTCAGCCATCGGCGCTTGCCCCCAGATAGGCGTTGAGCAACATCTCGTTCGACTGCGCGCCTGCCGCGTCGCCCTCGTAGATGATACGCCCGTTCGACATGGCGACGATCTCATGGCAGTGGCGCATGACGAGATCCATGTCATGCTCGATGATCAGAAAGGTGCAGCCGTCCGCATTCAACTGCTCGATCTTCTCGATCAGCACGCCGGTCAGCGTCGGATTGACGCCCGCCGCCGGCTCGTCGAGCATGATCATCTTCGGTGAGCTCATCAGCACACGGGCAAGTTCCAGCAGCTTCTGCTGTCCGCCGGACAACTGCCCCGCCGCTTCGCCCGCCACGCCATCGAGTGTCGTGAAGGCGAGGATTTCCTCCGCCTTTTCCATGATCTCCCGTTCGCGCGCCGCGATCCGTCCACGGGCGATGACGGGAACCCAGAACCGTTCGCCCGGCTGGTCCGGAGCCGCCAGCATGAGGTTTTCAAGCACCGACATCGCGGCAAACGGCTTCGGTATCTGGAATGTGCGGCCGAGTCCGGCATCGTGCACTTCGTTTGCGGCAATACCGTCTATGCGCGAACCGTCAAACAGGATTTCGCCGCCGTCGCAGGCCTGTTCGCCGGCAATGGCATTAAAGAGCGTCGATTTTCCGGCTCCGTTCGGGCCGATCAGCCCGGTGATCGATCCTTCCGCGACCCGCAAGGAAACCGCGTCGACGGCCTGGAACGCGCCGAAGGAGACGCTGACGGAACGGGTTTCGAGCAGGGGACGCGCCGCATCGGTCATGAGGCGTTCCCGAGATTGTACTTCATGATACGCCCGTGTCGGCCGGCCTTGTTCCTTTCCA
Source organism: Hoeflea sp. (assembly GCF_984452065.1). Lineage (NCBI taxonomy): Bacteria > Pseudomonadati > Pseudomonadota > Alphaproteobacteria > Hyphomicrobiales > Rhizobiaceae > Hoeflea > Hoeflea sp. Next base: position 3,547 of record NZ_CFHWAF010000022.1, read on the forward strand.
GGCCGTAGACGGGGCCGGCAGGCCCGCTGCGCCGGTCAAGCACATGGCCGATCGCCGTTTTGTCCTCATCATCAAGCGCAAGGTCGAAGATCGCAACGGTCTCAGCGAGCCTGTCGGCGGTGCGCGCGCCGATGATCACCGCACCGACATGCGGCTGATCAAGCACCCAGCGGCTGGCAACGGCGCTCAAGGTAACACCGTGTTTGTCGGCGGCTGATTTGAGCACGCGCATCAACGACTGAAACAGATCCCAGCCGCCGAATTCGTCGATGATCAGCCGGTATTTCACCAGCGATCTGTTGCCGAACGCATAGCCCGGATCGGCGGTGCCGAGCCATTTCTCGGTCAAAAAGCCGCCGGCGAGCGAGCCGTAAGCGAGGATCTGCATCTGGTGTGCGCCGCACCAGTCGGCGAATGCGCCGGCCGGCCGGTTGTCCAGAAGCGAATACTGAACCTGTGTCGACACGAGATCGAAACCGGCTGTGATGAAGGGCTGCATCGCCGGCTCGTCCCAGTTTGTCGCGCCGAGCAGCCGGATTTTGCCGCGTTTCTGGATATCCTTGAGGCAGTCCAGCACCTCGTATGGTCTGCCGATGGCAAGGTCCCACCAGTAGAACTGGACGAGATCGAGCCGGTCGAGCTTCAGCCGCTTCAGCGAGCGGTCGACAATGGCCTCGATATCGGCGGGCCGCACGGTTTCCAGCCGGTCGAAATCCGGCACCAGCTTGGTGTGGACCTTGATGTCGGCGGCGGCCCGCGCACCGCGATGGACGCGCACGCGGCCGATAAATTCGCCGATCATTTCCTCCACGCCCACATAGATGTCGGCGCAGTCGAATGTGGCGATGCCGGCGTCGAGGAAACGCTCCATGTCCGCGATCGACCGGGCCCGGTCGACCGGGCCGTGGTCGCCGGCAAGCTGCCAGCCGCCCTTGATGATACGCGAGAACGAGTAGCCCGGCCGCAGCGTCGCCGTCTCAGTCATCGTCCCCGGTCTCCTGCCAATAGGGCGTTCCACGTGAGTCCGGCAGGCCCGATGTGCCGGCATGGGTGAAGCGGCGCTTCTTCAGCCGCGTGATGCGGAAGCGGCCGCCGCAATGCGGGTCCGGGCAGGCGATTTCCGCGTCGGTGCTCATCCAGTCATTGTCGTCGGTCACGCGCTGTTTGGCCGGCAGGAAGGGGATCAGCGCGGCGAGCGGATACATCGGAAAATGATTGCGGTCGGGGAAGATGAGGTTCTCGCCCTCGACGAGGAAATAGGAGCCCTCGACATGGTTGCACACCATCGGCTTGTCGCCAGCGACGACCTCCACCTTGAGATCGAAAAGCTCGAAAGGCCTGTCCTCCAACCGATGTTCCCCCGTCTTTTTGTGATATGTTATTTGTGATATCTTATCTCGAAGGGTGCTTTGCGGCGGCTCCAAAGTCAAGTTTTTCAGCCGCGTTCGGTTTTACCGGGTCGCCGGACCGGTTCCGGGAGTTGAACTGTGAGCGAGGACAGCATGGCTGCACTGATCGATATGCCGGCCGGGACCGAAGGCCCGGCCTCGAGCGAGCCGTCGCCGTCGCCGGGCGGTGCGATGCCGGGCCTTGGGCCGGCACGGCAGGTCAATCTGCGCGAGCTGGTCTATGATCAGCTCAAGGACGCTTTCATGGTCGGTTACTTCGCGCCGGGCGACTATCTGAACCTTCGCGAGCTGGCAAAGCGTTTCGAAACCAGCATCACACCGGTGCGCGAGGCCGTCCGCCGTCTTGTGGCCGAGGGTGCGTTGATCGACGCGCCGGGGCGGGCGCTGCGGGTGCCGCCGCTGCGCCGTTCAAGGCTCATCGATCTGAAACAGGCCAGGATCGGCATTGAATCCATGGTCACCGAACTCGCCGCCGAGCGCGCGACGCCGCAGGAACTCGACCGGCTCGAGGCGATCCTTGACGAAGCGGCTGCGCAAAGGCCGAAAACGCCGATCGACGAATTGAAGTCCAACCGGCTTTTTCATTTCACGCTCTATTCAAGCGCCGGCTCACCGACCCTGCTGCGGTTCATCGAAAGCCTCTGGCTGCAATACGGTCCCTTCCTGAACCTTATCCACTATACGATCGACCCGAATATTCATGGCAGTCACAAGGATCATCGGCGCATTATAGCGGCCGCGCGTGACCGGGACGCCGCCGGCGCCAGGGAAGCGCTCGTCACCGATATTTCGCGCTCTTTCGACATTCTCGACGCCTATACGCAAAAGCCGGATTGAGGCGCCCGCCAGCCTCTCCGCATCCATCATGCCGGCCCGTGATTTTTTGCAGTTGCGAAAAGCATTCGGCCGGTCGGCTTGCCCGGCATCGATTGATAAGACAGCACGATGTAACCCGTTGCAGCCAGCTTTATGCTTCAGAATTTCATAATTAAAATCAGATATTTGTAAAAATTCTGCCGTTCTACTAAATTTTTAGTTTGACTTTTTGTCACCAATATTCAGAGAATTTGAAAGCCAGATTTTACTGGCTCTGTGAATTCTCGGGAGGAGACAAGATGCGTAAGTATCTGCTATCCGCAGTGGCGGTCGCGGCTGTGGTTGCGGCCACGTCGTCGGCCCATGCCGACATGGCTGCGGCAAAAAAATGGGTCGACCAGGAATTTCAGCCCTCAGTGCTCAGCAAGGATGAGCAGATGGCTGAGATGGAATGGTTCATGAAAGCCGCCGAACCGTTCGCCGGCATGGAAATCAACGTTCTGTCTGAAGGCATTCCGACGCACTCTTACGAGTCGGAAGTTCTGACGAAGGCCTTCGAGGACATTACCGGCATCAAGGTCAATCACCAGATTCTCGGTGAGGGCGAGGTCGTGCAGGCTGTGCAGACGCAGATGCAGACCAAGCGCAACCTCTACGACGCCTATGTCAACGATTCCGATCTGATCGGCACCCATTCGCGTCTGCAGCTTGCCTACAACCTGTCCGACTGGATGGAAGGCGCGGGCAAGGACGTCACGAATCCGGGCCTCGATCTGGACGACTTCATGGGAACCCAGTTCACCACCGGACCGGATGGCGATCTGTATCAGCTTCCCGATCAGCAGTTTGCCAACCTTTACTGGTTCCGCAAGGACTGGTTCGACCGTCCGGACCTGCAGGAGGCTTTCAAGGCGGAATACGGCTACGATCTCGGCGTTCCGGTCAATTGGTCCGCCTATGAGGACATCGCCGAATTCTTCTCCGAGGACGTCAAGGAAATCGACGGCGTCCAGATTTACGGGCACATGGATTACGGCAAGCGCGCACCTGACCTTGGATGGCGCATGACCGATGCCTGGCTGTCCATGGCCGGCGCCGGCTCCAAGGGCGAGCCGAACGGCATCCCCATCGACGAATGGGGCATCCGTATGGAGGAAGGCACCTGTAACCCTGTTGGCGCGTCCGTCTCCCGTGGCGGAGCGGCAAACGGTCCTGCCGCCGTCTACGCGATCCGCAAATGGGACGAGTGGCTGCGCAACTACGCACCTCCGGGAGCCGCTTCCTTCGACTTCTACCAGTCCCTGCCGGCGCTCAGCCAGGGCAATGTCGCCCAGCAGATCTTCTGGTACACGGCCTTTACCGCAGACATGGTCAAGCCGAAGTCGGAAGGCAACAACACGGTTGATGACGCGGGCAACCCGTTGTGGCGTATGGCTCCGTCACCGCACGGCCCCTATTGGGAGGAGGGCCAGAAGGTCGGCTATCAGGATGTGGGTTCCTGGACCATCCTGAAGTCCACGCCGGAAGACCGCGCCAAGGCGGCCTGGCTCTATGCCCAGTTCGTTGTGTCAAAAACCGTCGACACCAAGAAGTCCCATGTGGGTCTGACCTTCATCCGCGACAGCACGGTGAACCATGAATCCTTCACCGAGCGCGCGCCGAAGCTCGGCGGTCTGGTCGAGTTCTATCGCTCGCCTGACCGGGTCGCATGGTCGCCGACCGGCATCAACGTGCCGGACTATCCGAAGCTCGCCCAGATCTGGTGGCAGCAGATCGGTGACGTGAACTCCGGCGCCTTCACGCCGCAGGAAGCCATGGACCGGCTTGCAGAGGAAATGGACATCACCATGGCCCGTATGCAGGCAGCCGACGAGCAGGCCAATGTCTATGGCGGCTGCGGCCCGCGCCTCAACGAGCCGAAAGATGCGGCCTACTGGTATGCCAACGGAGGCGCCAAGCCGCCGCTGGACAACGAGAAGCCGCAGGGCGTGACGGTCAATTACGATGACCTCGTCGCCCGCTGGGCCGCGCAATAGCGCTCTTTCTGTCGCGCCCATATTCCTCCGGGCCGACCGCGCCGGGACCCTCGGGTCCCGGCACTTGCTAGAAACGATTTCCGACGAAGGGCGCCCGATTTGCGGGGGACGCATTCATGGCACTGGAACTGAACAACGTCACCAAGCGAGTCGGTGCGGATATTCACATCAAGGAGACCAATCTGCGTCTCGAAACGGGTCACTTCAACGTTCTTCTTGGTGAAACCGGTGCCGGCAAGACATCGCTCATCAAGCTCATGGCCGGGCTGGATCGGGCTGCAACCGGCAGCATTGTGATGGACGGACGCGATGTCACGAACCTCACCACCCAGAAACGCAATATCAGTCTCGTCCATCAGTTTTTCGTCAACTACCCGCACATGTCCGTCTTCGACAATATCGCTTCGCCGCTCAAAGTCGCCGGCATGGCGAAATCCGAAATCGAGGGCCGGGTCGAAGAGGCGGCCGACATCCTGCAATTGCGCCCGATGCTGCACCGGCGTCCGAGCGAACTGTCCGGCGGCCAGCAGCAGCGCACGGCGCTTGCCCGGGCGATCGCCAAACAGGCCGACGCGGTGTTTCTCGACGAACCGCTCGCAAATCTCGACTACAAGCTGCGCGAGGAACTGCGCGACCAGCTGCCGGAACTCTTTGCCGGGCGCGGCGCTGTTGTTGTCTATGCGACGTCCGAGCCCGAAGAGGCGCTGATGCTCGGCGGCTATACCGGGCTGATGGATGACGGCCGCGTCGTTCAGTTCGGCCGAACCGCCGAAATCTACCGCAATCCGAGGGACCTCGTATCGGCGGCGGTTTTTTCCGATCCGCCGATCAACACCGCCCCGATCCGCAAGGAGGGTCGTGAGGCGCGTCTCAATGCCAATGTGCGCTGGGATTTGACCGGCGCGGCGGCGGACCTGGCGGATGGCAATTATACCGTTGCCATCCGCCCCAACCATGTCACGCCGGTCAAGACCTCGGACGCACTCGTTCCGATGATGGGAACGGTGCAGGTGACGGAGCTCAGCGGCTCGGAAAGCAGCGCCCATTTCCTTCTCGGCGATGAAAGCTGGGTTTCGCTGGCTCCGGGCGTGCACCCCTATCGCGTCGGCGAGGATCACCAGTTCTTCATGGATCCGTCCCGGTGCTTTTATTTCGCGCCTGACGGCGCGCTGGTCGCATAGGGGCGGTCGGCATGGCGAAAATCACTCTGTCGAAACTGCGTCACAGCTACCTGCCCGAGCCGGCGGGCCCCGAGGATTATGCCCTCAAGGAAATCGATCTCGACTGGCAGGATGGCGGCGCATACGCGCTGCTCGGCCCGTCCGGCTGCGGTAAGTCGACATTGCTCAACATCATTTCCGGTCTCATTGAACCCTCCGAGGGTCATATCCTCTTCGATGGCGAGGATGTGACCGCGCTGCCGCCCGCCCGGCGCAACATCGCGCAGGTGTTCCAGTTCCCGGTCATCTACGACACCATGACCGTCTACGACAATCTTGCCTTTCCGCTGCGAAACAGGCGGGTGCCGGAGGCGACGGTGGCTGAACGCGTGCATGAGATCGCCGGCATGCTGGAAGTGACCGATATGCTGCAGACGCGCGCCTCGGGCCTGTCGCCCGACAACAAGCAGAAGATTTCGATGGGCCGCGGCCTGGTGCGCGACGACGTCAATGTCATCATGTTTGACGAGCCGCTCACCGTGATCGATCCGCATCTCAAATGGAAGCTGCGCTCCAAGCTCAAGGAGCTGCACCAGCGCGTCAGGGCGACGATGATCTACGTCACCCACGACCAGACCGAAGCGCTGACCTTTGCGGATCAGGTGGTTGTGATGCAGGAGGGCGAAATCGTCCAGATCGGTACGCCCATCGAACTTTTCGATCGCCCGGCCCACACCTTTGTCGGTCACTTCATCGGCTCGCCGGGTATGAATGTCCTGCCCTGCGAAGTCCGCGACGGCGGTGCGTTCCTGGGCGGAAATTCCATCGCGCTTGAGGGGGCGATCTCCGACGGCGCCGGCATGACCCAGATCGGCGTCCGCCCGGAATTCGTCTCGATTGAAGATGACGGGCTCGCGGCCACCGTGCGCAAGGTTTCCGATGTCGGCCGCCACTACGTGGTTGAGGCGATGGTCGGCGACAACCGCGTCAATGCCATTGTCGATGAGGCCGCGCCCGAACAGGGCGAGACCGTGCACCTGCAATTCGAGCCGGCGCAGACACGCCTTTACCGCGATGGCTGGATCGCCAGCACAGCCGGGGAGACGGCGGCATGAAGGTTGAAAACCAGAAGGCCTGGTATTTTGTCATGCCCGTGCTCCTGCTCGTGGCATTCAACGCGCTGATCCCGATGATGACCGTCGTCAATTATTCGGTTCAGGAAACCTTCGGCGACAATCTGTTTTTCTGGCAGGGGCTCGACTGGTTCGAGCAATTGCTCCGGTCCGACCGCTTCCACGCGGCGCTGGGGCGTCAGTTCCTGTTCACCGGCACGATCCTGGCAATCGAGGTGCCGCTCGGCGTGATCATCGCGCTCGCCATGCCGCGAAAAGGGTTCTGGGTGCCGGTCTGCCTTGTCACCATGTCGCTGCCGATGCTCATTCCGTGGAACGTTGTCGGCGCCATGTGGAACATCTTCACGCTGCCCGATATCGGTCTGCTCGGTTACGTGATGAATCATGTGCTGGGCATCAACTACAACATGACCCAGGACCCGCTCGCCGCCTGGATCACCATCATCGTCATGGATGTGTGGCACTGGACGTCGCTGGTCGCGCTGCTCTCCTATGCCGGCCTGGTTTCGATCCCGGGTGCCTATTATCAGGCGGCGAAGATCGACGGCGCATCGCCCTGGTCCGTGTTTCGCTATATCCAGCTGCCGAAGATGAAACAGGTGCTGATCATCGCGGTCCTGCTGCGCTTCATGGATAGTTTCAACATCTATACCGAACCGTTTGTCCTGACCGGCGGCGGCCCCGGAAACTCGACGACGCTGCTGTCGATCGATCTTGAGAAGATGGCGCTCGGTCAGTTCGACCTCGGTCCGGCGGCGGCCATGTCGCTCATCTATTTCGCCATCACACTGCTCGCGTCCTGGCTGTTCTACACGCTGATGACCCGGGACAACGCGCGGTAGGGAAGGTATCATGCGCAAGAGAAACTGGATCGTTATCCTCTATATCCTCTTCCTGCTCCTGCCGATCTACTGGCTGGTGGCGATGAGCTTCAAGACAACCGGCGAGATATTGTCCGGCTTCTCGCTCTTTCCCCAGACATGGACCTTCGACAATTACCGGGTGATCTTCACCGATCCCTCCTGGTATTGGGGCTATATCAATTCAATCGCCTATGTTTCGCTCAACACGGTGATATCGATCGCCGTCGCGCTGCCGGCGGCCTATGCCTTCTCGCGCTACCGGTTTCTCGGCGACAAACAGCTGTTCTTCTGGCTGCTGACAAACCGCATGGCACCGGCCGCCGTCTTCGCGCTGCCCTTCTTTCAGCTCTATTCCGCGGTCGGCCTGTTCGACACCTATTGGGCGGTGGCCTTGGCGCACTGCCTGTTCAACATTCCGCTCGCGGTCTGGATCCTGGAAGGCTTCATGAGCGGCGTGCCCAAGGAACTCGATGAGACGGCCTATGTCGACGGCTATTCCTTCCCGCGCTTCTTCGTGACGATCTTCCTGCCGACGATCAGCGCCGGCGTGGGCGTCGCCGCCTTCTTCTGCTTCATGTTCTCCTGGGTGGAACTGCTGCTCGCCAAGACGCTGACGGCCGTTGCCGCGAAGCCGATTGCCGCGACCATGACCAAGACCGCCTCGAGCGCCGGCTATGAGCTCGGCCTTCTGGCCGCCGCCGGCACCCTGACGATCATCCCCGGCGCGATCGTCATCTATTTTGTCCGCAACTATATCGCCAAGGGCTTCGCCCTGGGGAGGGTGTAATGCTCAGCTGGATGGCCTGGACCTGGCCGACCGCCCTGGTTTTCATCGGTATTTTTTCGGCAATGGCCGTCTTGACCGTGCTTGAGATCAGGCATCCGGGGGGCGACGAGCGCAAGGGCGTGCTTGGCCTCGTGACGACGCGCGGCGACCGTCTCTTCATATCGCTCCTCGGCTCCGTCTACATATTCCTGGCCTGGCTCGGCCTCATGGGCATGCCGCTCTGGGCGCCGCTTTTTATCGCCATCGCCTGGTGTGTGTTCTGTTTCTGGAAGGTGTAGGACCGGTGCGGGAACACGGCCTCGAACACATGATTCCCGTACAAAGTCCGCCGGCTCCGTGCGTGCCGTGGACAAAAACCGCTTGGAGAAACGAAAGTTTTAGTCTGTACTGTCGGCACGCGCGGTTTGTCTTTGGACGGGATGATCGATGAGACAAAAGAAGAAAGCCGAATTTCTGACAGAGGTTGAACTCGAATTCATGACCCGTCTTTGGGAACTTGGCGAGGGAACCGTGCGTGATGTCCTGGTCAGGCTCGCGCCCGACAGGAACCTGGCCTACACGTCTGCGGCGACGATCATGAGAATCCTTGAGCAGAAGGGGTTCGTTACCAGCACGAAACAGGGGAAAACATTCGTCTACAGGGCGCTTTTGTCAAAGGATGCCTACCAGACCCGATCCTTGAAGGATCTTTCCGAGAAGCTCTTCGACAATACGCCGGCCTCACTGGTGGCGCGGCTTGTCGACGACGCCAACCTGTCGAAGGACGCGCTGAACGAAATCCGCGAGTTGCTCGATAGGAGGTTGAAAAATGATACAGACTAGCGCTGTCCTCGACGCCTATATCAACATGAACATCCTGCTGGCATTTGCCTTCGGCCTGTGGTTCCTCGCGCGTCTCTGTCTCAATGCGCTCGGCATGCGCCATGCCTATGTCACACAGCTCCGCCTGCTCAACGGCCTGTTCATCGCCGTCGCGGCGAGCCCGCTCATTGCCGCCGGCGTCGCGCTGTTCCTGAAGGCCGGGTTTCTGTCGGACGGCTTCTCGATGACACTGTCCGACTTCATCGTCGCCCAGTACCTCCAGGGCCGGCTGGAAATGAACCCGTCGCAGCTGGAATCCTTCCTCGGCCTCCACAACACCGTGACCAGCGATCTCGTCAATCTTGACAGCCGTCTCGGACTGATCGTCACCGCGTTTCTCATCACCGGCATGCTGTTCTTCTCGGCCCGCCTCATTGTCAGTTTTCGCCGCCTGCACAGGATCATCGAAAACAGCTATTCCTGGCGCCGCTTCGGCAATCTGCATCTGCGCATTTCCGACACCACACGCGTGCCGTTTTCGACCCGCACGCTGCGCCGCCGTTACGTCGTCATCCCGTCCAGCATGCTGGCCAACAGCGAGGACGTCAGGATGGCGCTCGGCCATGAATTCCAGCATCTGCGCCAATACGACATCGAGTGGGAACTGGCGCTCGAGTTCCTGCGTCCGTTCTTTTTCTGGAACCCGGTTTACTACCTCTGGAAGCGTCAGGTTGAACATCTGCGCGAACTTTCCTGCGACCAGCGTGTCCTCGCCCGCAGGCACTACACGATCGAAGCCTATTGTGAGTGCCTGCTGCGCGCCTGCCAGAACAGCATGCGCACCGATCGGGTGTTTTCCGTGTCGCTTCCAAAGGTGGCCCTGGTGAAATCCGACCGTTCGCTCTTCGGCAACAGCCCGGCCATCGTCCTGCGCCGGCGTCTCGTGTCCCTCTTCGAAGGCAGTGTCGAACGCAACCGCATCTCGGCGCTGGTCGCCCTGATGATCCCGCTTCTGGCGATGGTGGCCGTCACGACGATTGCCATCCAGCGGCCCAATGACTGGAGCCAGGACCGCATCATGCTGGCGACCATCATCAACCTGGAACGGCTTGCCGTGCGCAACAGCCTCGCAACGCCGCCGACCTGGTAGGCCGGTTACTGATCGTAAAGGTGGTCTATGCCGACGCCTTTTCCTTCTCGGGGTCGACCCCCGTCCAGGCCGTGCGGTCGATGTCGAGGTCCGGGAATTCGTCCGGATTGAAAACCGGCCGCTGGATGCCGGCATCGATCTGGTTTCGGAAGTCCTTCAGGATGCGCAGGCAGGTCGGAAGCAGCATGATAATCACCACCAGATTGACCACGGCGAGGATTCCCATCACCGGATCGGAGAAGAAAAAGACCGCCGTCGCGCCGGGTGCCGTGGCGCCCAGAAATACGATACAGATGACGAAAACCCGCAGCACGTTGATGGCGAGCGGGTTCTTTGTCATGAAGGACAGTGCGTTCTCGCCAAGATAGTAGTTGTAGATGATCGAACTGAAAGCGAAGAGCAGGATCATCAAAGACAGGAAATATTGCGACCAGCCTCCGAGATGCCACACGAGCGACTGCTGGGTAAGCGCAATTCCATCGACGCCTTCCGCGCCCGGAACATAGACGCCGCCCAGAAGAATGACGAAGGCCGTGCAACTGCAGATAAAGATCGTATCGAT
>NZ_CFHWAF010000022.1:14273-42667 GCF_984452065.1 Hoeflea sp.
CGGCAACGTTCGGGGCCGAGCCGAGGCCTGCCTCATTTGAGAACAGGCCGCGCCGCAGGCCCTGAGCGAGCGCCGCCCCCATGCCGCCGCCGACCGCTTCCTCCAGTCCGAAGGCGTTGGCGACGATGCTGTATATGACGCCGGGCACTGAGCCGATATTGATAAGGATGACCAGCAACGCCATGAGGATATAGGCAATCGCCATGACGGGGACGACGACATCGGCGGTCTTGGCGATCCTGTGTATGCCGCCGAAAACGATGAAACCGGCGACGATCGCGAGCACGCCGCCCGTCCAGACCCTGCCGATGCCCAGGCTGTCATTGACGGCGCCGGCCACCGTATTGCCCTGGAAGGCATTGAAACCGATGGCAAAGGCCGCGATCAGGCAGACGGCATAGAGGATGGCGAGCCACCGGTATTCTTCACCGAGCCCGTGGATGATCGAGCGTGCCGGTCCGCCGCGGTACATGCCGTCCGGCTGGCGTTGTTTGTAAAGCTGGGCGAGCGAGCACTCGACGAGGCTTGTCGCCATTCCGATCAGTGCAATCACCCACATCCAGAATACCGAGCCCGGGCCGCCGAGTGTGATGGCCACGGCGACGCCGGCAATATTGCCGCCGCCCACCCGGCCGCCGACGGAAATCAGCAGCGCTTCGCGGGCGGAGATCGCATTCGGGTCTCCGGTCTGGTTCTTGCCGGAAAGGACACGGAACATGCGCCTGAAAAACCTGAACTGAACGAAACCGGTCATCGCGGTGATAAAAACGCCGAAAACCACGAGAAGCGGAATCAGTGCCCACCCCCAGGTGAGGAACTCGATTAATCCGAAGAATTCTCTGAGTATTCCCATGATCTCTCCCCCCCACGGTGGATCCGATTTATCCCGTTATGGTGTGCGACAGGTGAAGACAGTATCAGCTTTATGCCTTTGCCTGAGAGAATTGATGGTATTATCAACCGCTGATTTGGCAGGCAGAAAATGTCGCCGCCGGCAAAATAGGTCGGCGATCCGAACAGGCCACGCGCGATCGCTTCCTCGGTATTGGCCCGGTGGATGGATTGGATCGGCTCCGTCAGAGCCGCGTCAAGCAGAGGCCCCGGATCGATGCCTGATGCCGAGGCCGCGTGCGCAAGCGCGTCCGGGTCGGCAAGGTCCGCGTCGTCGCGCCAATGGGCTTGAAGGATTGCGTGGGACAATGTGTCGATATCCGCACCCTGATCGATGGCGGCGATCAGCATGCCGTTCGGCAGATCCAGCGGATGGTCGTGGAAGGTTGGCCGGAACTTGATGATCGGGACCTCGCGGAACTCTGCCCAGCGCTCGACCTCGCGGCCGAAATAATAGTCGACATGCCGCTGGGTGCGCCCCGCGAACGGCAAACCGCCGGCGGCTGTGACGACGGGGCTGAGCGCAATCGGCCGGTGCGCGAGTGTGTACCCATGTTCGGCGCAAATCTCCAGGAGTCGCTTCGAGCCGATATAGGCAAAGGCGGAATGGGCGGAATAGAAATAGTCGATGGTCTTCAACGTTTATCGCTCTGTTCTTTGGGCGTGACGGTACCCGTAAATCCGTTTGTCCGGATGGTCCACACTTTCAGATCGGCAATGACTTTCACCGTTGCTATGACCACCAGCGTGCACAGTGCAATCTTCGATATCGTCTCCATCGTGCCTTCGATCAGCACGGCATGGACCACGCTGCCCGCAACGATGACCATGGCAAGGGACGTATGAACGCGTCGCCACGTGCTCAGTCGCAGGCGCAGCCGGCGCCGCATGGTGGCGACAAACGCCGCCGCGAAGACCGCCCACATGGCAATCACGCCCCAGGCCGAAAAGGGCGTTGGTGATCTGAAAAGAAGCGCGTCCACCACATCCGGCGGACTGGTGACCCAAAGGGCCGCGACGTGGATCACGACTGCCGTGACCAGCGATGCGCCGACCCACCGGTGAATGCGCCGCCCGCGATAGGCCGAAAGGCCGGGCGGATAGCCGCCTGCCAGCAATGGCTGAAGCAGCAGCAGCGCCATGGCGATGACGCCGGCAAATCCGGCGGCAATGTAGACCGGATCGCGCCATGCCAGCAGCGGGCTCGCGGCGGCGGCTGCGATCGGCAAGCCGAGGGCGACGGCAAGCGCGGTCCAGACCAGGAATGTGCGGGTCTTGCCGTTCGCGTTCGAACCCAATGCGGTCAGACCGGCTGAAGGACGAAATGCGCCTCCAGGCTGGTGTCCCTTGAACTCGGCATGATCGGACGCAGAAAAACCGTCTCGAAGTCGCCGCTGTCATAGGCGAGGTGGCCGTGCGGCTGTCCGAAGGCGGGGACGATCTGCGGCATCTCGAGGCGGAACACACCGTTTGCGTCCGTAAGCGTCGCCCCGTGGCTGTGCAGGTCCCGTTCGTGCCCTTCGGTCGTATGCGCCCAGATCTGGATGCGCTGGCCGGCAAGCGGCGCGCCGTCGCCCGCCCGGCGAACCGTGCCGCTCATCCAGAAGCCGCCGCCGCCGATCCGCTCCACGATCGGCGCGCCCGGGCGGTAATTGTTGGAGCCGCCGCGCATCGACCGGGTCGGTGCCAGGCCGGCGGCGCGGGCCGGGACAATAAGCCGGGAAGACGCCGTTGCCAGGACCGCTCCGCCGGCGGCAAGCAGGGTTCGGCGTGTGATGAGGTCACTCGTCATGTGATATCTCCTGCCGGGCCGGGACATCCCCGGCCTCCAGATTGTATTCCGGCGCGGCTGATTGAGGATTATAGCGCGATTGCGGCAATTTCCGAGACCGGGGAAAGCCGGCGGTGGAAAATCCGCTTTCACTGTTTCGTGATGATTTGCCGAAATGGAGCCTGTCGCTGCAAATCGGCGGCCCGTTATTTCCAGGCCTCGACGCCGGTCACTTGAGGCGTTCGGAAAAAGTCGTCCCAATAGCCTGCCCGAAAGGTGTCCAGACCCTCCTGCGAGACGGTCACCGGAGGGGACAAAACGTTCACCGAAACAAGACAGGGAATCACTCAACAACCCGTTCGGGTCAAAAGTGTTACCTGTGTCTCCGATATTGTCGGCTGACACCGGGTATTGGAGTAAGCGGGAATAAGTGGGATTTTCCGGGAATTGACGGGAACAGCCCAAAAACCAAGGCGTTCACCGGGACAGCAGCACATCAGCCGGCCGGTATGTTTGACAGCGGAATTTGGTCCAAACCGGAATCAGCAGACAAGGCGGGCATGAACGTGCTCATATTTTGAGCGCGCTTTGAAATGGCACCTAAATCACCGCGAACTCGGCTTCAAAACCCTATATTTCGGCACTTTGAGAAAATTCGACAGCATTTGCCTCACAGATGCAGGCCCCTATCCGGCGCATCAAAATGCCAAATCCAAGTTGGGCGTTTTGGTAAACTTGATTTCTAGGGCCATTGTGAAGTTTAAAAACAATAAAGAATACAACCCTCTAACGTGTGTAGTGCTGGCAATCATCATAGGTATGCGATCAACTCTAAGTTTGCCACCTGGATTTCTGATCGAAGAATGCATGAAAGCGGCTAGCAAGTCGTACCGTCTTGTACTCCATCAATGAGCATCCGATAGACACTCTCGGGACCATGACAAGTGACCGTTCTGACCGCTTTTCCATCACGCTCAGTCTTGCCGGATTGGTAAAAGGCAGACCCCATCAAATAGCGCTTGGCCACCTTTGGCACCCCTTCAACAGATTTTATCACAAACTGCCAAATTCCACCGCCACTATATCCGCCAAAATCATCAGGCCCACCATATCCGTCATCATAAAGTACTTCAAAATCAATATAATCGAAGTGTCCAGACGAACGCCAGGCCATCCCATCTAGCGGACCTATTAGCTTCCCATGAAAAGCCTTTACTCGGCCAAACCCTGACGGATCCGGCACATCAGAGGTCCACTCCGCAGCCATCCCGAGCACTGACCAAAATCCATGGTGGCGCGGTGGAGACTCATCAAGAATTAAGTCTCGTCGTATCGTCAGATTGTAAAACGATTTTTTTGCTCTCAGTGTCTCGGTTGTTGACGGAGGCAGCTCAAGAAATGAAAGATCCGGCCCTGCGTTTGATGGATTTGGAGGCGGGCCAAAACTGAATTCACAACAGTCTCCAGTTTTGAATAAAACTTGGTGTACCGCACCCTCCCGATTACTGCTTAGAATGATGCCGGCGATCTCTTGACGTTGGAGAGTGCGGACAACGTGGCTAGCTGTTAGCACCCCTTCTTTACCGTCAATAGAGACGAGAGTTCCCGAACCACCGAGCAGTCCATCTTCACGGTTATCTGTTGATTGCAGAATGACGAAGCCGACAGAGTAGTGGGCAATCTGCTTCATTTCCGATTCGTGGAGCGCTGAAAATGCATCGTTATTTAGCTTCATTGTCTGCATAGTGAATTCCTGCGTAGAAAAACCCCTAGCACCAGCAAAACCATCGTGCTTAAAAAACCGGTCAGGCTATATCGGAACAGATATGAACGTAACCCGAGTGTTCGGCAGGCACCAAAGGCCGATGGTGCTGCTGAAGGGACTCGAACCCCCGACCCCATCATTACGAATGACATAAGACTGTATTTCAGAGTATTCCAAACCGTATCAAACCGCACCGCAGATCGCAAAAAAGCTGTGTAAAAACAGAATCTTGATACACCATGATACGCTCATTGTGTATCACTTGCTACCATAAAAATTGTGTCCCAATCCGTGTCCCAGAGCGCGGCCTGTTTCGAGTAGGGTTCATGGCAAGTGCGTTGACGCAGAAGAAGATCGAGGCGATCTCAAAAAACCGGCCGTCGAAAAAACGGGAAATCGCCGACGGCGGACAACCGGGGCTTTACCTTGTCGTTGGACAACGAACGCTGAAATGGATGGTTCGCTTCCGATCACCACAGAGCGGCGAGAACGTCAAAATGTCCATTGGCACCGTCGGGGACAAGAAACCCGCCATCGGTCTGCATGAAGCGCGTATGGCCGCTCAAAAACTATTCGAAAACGTTCGCATGGGTATCGATCCGCGGCTGGAGAATGAGTTGGGTCTGGACGATCTCACAGTGAACCAAGCGTTCGAGATGTTCCTGGCTCAGCATGTCCTTGTGAAAAACAAGGGAGGAACGATCTCCAGCGTCAAAAGCTTCATCAATTCCGAGGTGACACCACGCTGGGGAAAATGGAATATCCGTGCGATCAACCGGAGACATATTGTCGGCTTGATCAATGATCTGGCAAACGGGGTTTTCGATGATTCCGGTAAGTTGACAACGCCGGCTAGACCGCAGACGGCCGTCAGGGGCCGGGCCGTTCTCAGTAAGGCGTTCCGCTGGTTCACTGCCAAAACGATCATCACTGACAATCCCTTTCACGACATTGAAGTACCCGCAACGCCTGTGAGGCGTGAGCGCGTACTGTCCAACGATGAAATACGCTGGTTCTGGATCTCAGCGGAAAAGATGGGGTGGCCATTCGGGACGTGGGCTCAACTGCTACTGCTGACTGCACAAAGGCGCAACGAAGTTGCGGGAGCGAGATGGTCGGAAGTGCAATTGACAGAAATCGGCTCAACTTGGACGATCGACGGCGAACGCACAAAGAACGGATGTGCACAGGTCGTGCCCTTGGCGCCGCAGACCGAGAGCCTGCTGAGGAGCGTGCCGCAAATGGAAACGGATGAGAAGGTGGTCGATGATCCGTTCGTCTTCACGACCAACGATACATCTCCAATAAGCGGTTTCAGCCGAGCCAAGAAACGTCTCGATGCGGCTATGTTGGAGATGGCGTGCAAGGAGGCCAAGGAGCCTTCGACGGTCGAAATAGTAAAATGGACGTTCCACGATCTTCGAAGAACCGCGACGACGGGCATGGCTGAGTTGGGTGTGCCACCGCATATTGTGGAAGCGGTTCTCAACCACAAATCCGGTGTCGTTTCTGGGGTTGCCGCGATTTACAACCGACACCAATATCTCGCGGAAAAGAAAGATGCCCTGTGCGCATGGGCAGACAGGGTTGACGTTCTCGTCGGGGTGAATTCAGACACCAAATTGGCATCTATTTCGCAAACTATCTGATTTTATGAATGATATTTGGTGCCAAATTGGTTACAACTGATTGACCACGTTACATATTGCGATATGATGATACACCAGAATCAATGAATATCGGGATATCGCGATGAGCAAGGACCGGAAGTATCTGCGGGCCAAGATGGTGCGAGAGCGGTTTGGCTGGAGCCGGATGACACTCTGGCGTCGTATGAATGAAGAAGGCAGCTCTTTCCCCCGACCGATAAAGATCAGCGGCCAGAATTATTGGCTCGAATCCGAGCTGGTCGCTTACGACGAAAAGCTCAAAGCCGACAGAGACGCTGCCTGAGCCATCTCGATTGGCGCAAGCACGACTGGAGAGGCACGGCAATGAAAATCACCGGAAAAACACTGATCGAGTGGGGCTTCAAACCGGGTAAGTGGTTTCCGACTGCGCTCGCACGGGCCAACGAGATGAGAGTGTCTGGCCGCAGCGACGACGACATTTTCGAGGCTCTGCAGGACTTGCAGCCTGTTGAAATTCTGATGCGTACAAACCGGCTCGACTATCAGGCATTCATTGAGCCGGAAAACGAGATCGAGCGCGAAAATGTCGCTGCGGTTCACAAGGCGATGGATGCGCTCATGCGCGTGCCGACGGTCAAGCGTGGCACCGTTATGCCAGATGCCTGTCCGGCTGGCACAATCCCTGTCGGCGCGGTCGTCGCCACCGAGAATGCGATTCACCCCGGCTATCATTCGTCCGATATCTGCTGCTCAATGGCTATGACGGTTTTGAAACGAAACGATGACCCGAAACGTGTTCTCGATACGATTTCAGACTATGTGCATTTTGGACCGATGAAACGCGAAAAGTATCCATTGGATGCGCCGCAGGATCTGCTCGCACGGTTGGAGCACAATCCGTTTACGAAGGGTCTGGAGGAAATCGCCGATAGGCACTTCACGACACAAGGCGATGGAAACCATTTCTATTTCGTCGGGCATCTGAGGTCTACAGGACAGCTTGCGATCGTCTCTCATCACGGTTCACGAGGATTTGGTGCGCAGCTGTACAAACGTGGTCTGGCCGCGGCTTACCGGCATACCAGATCGATTGGCGCGCGCGTTGAGAAGAAACACGCCTGGTTAACGGCGGATAGTCAGGAGGGGGAAGATTATTGGAAGGCACTGCAGCTTGCCCGGCTCTGGACTGGATTGAACCATAAGCTGCTGCACTTCGCCATCGCAGAGCGCTTGGGCAACAAGATCGAAGATTGGTTCTGGAACGAACACAATTTCGTTTTTCAGAGATCGGACGGCCTATTCTATCATGCGAAGGGCGCGACACCATCCTATGCCGGCTTCTCGCCGGACGATGACGGCCGGACGATTATCCCAATGAATATGTCGGAGCCGATCCTCATTGCACAGCATGCGAACAATGAAGAAGCGCTCGGCTTCGCTCCGCACGGCGCCGGTCGGAATATGAGCCGAACACGGTTCCTGAAAGAGCATGAACCGTCGATGCCTGCCGGCATCGATGCCCGCTTTTATTGCGGTATTCCGGACAAGAGCGAACTGCCGGATGCCTACAAGAGTGCAGACCAGGTGCGGGAGCAAATTCACAAGCACGAACTTGCCAAGATTGCCGATGCTGTCGAGCCATACGGATCGATCATGGCCGGAGATTGGGAGCGGGACGCTCCTTGGAGGAAGAAGAACCGCAAATGACGGATTTCATCAATCACCGCAGTTTTATAGACCTCGAGAGAGCATTACAGCCGCTGGCAGCGAACGTCGAGGTCCGCGCGCTTCACTGGATTCATACACCGGAAGGAGACCAAGGAAACGAGTGGTGCTTCGACTGCGGTCGATACAAGGTCCGCAACCTGCGTCGCCGGGATCGGAAGAACAGAGAAGATTACGGCCTGGACGGTGGCTGGAGAACCGAGGAAGAAGGTTTCAAGTTCTGCGAAGGATGTGGCGCTCATCTGGACGCGCACGTCCTGCCTTATGGAGTTTACAGTGAACTTGATTATTACCGAGAGTATGGCTTCAGCACCGATGCGACCTTAGACGCCTACTACATCTCGGAAATGCTCAACAGCCTCTGTTGTACTGATGGCAGCCAGGAACAAGAGCAAGCCGCATTGGAACTCTGGCTTATGGCGCAAGAGTTTCGTCGCAAAGTGAATTGACAGTGAGGTAGAAGAAGATGGAAGGGGATTTTTCGACAGTTGCAATTTGGAAGGGCGTTCTAGTCACCGAACTGGAACGCGAGCAATTGTTGGAGGTTATCGACTATCTTGCTCGGCAACTGGAATCGAGACGTGAGAATTTTGAAAAAAGAATGAACCTGTACCGGTTGCGAAACGCGACAGCATAGAGGCGATCGAATATGGAAGGACAATGAATGTCGTTCAACTACGATTTCATCCGCGCTGATGGTACAGAGGTTCTGGTAACCTATCGCCTTGGCGGCGGTGGCGGTGACTATTTTGCCGGTGGCTGTTGGATGCCCGGTGATGATCTCGAAGTCGAATTCGACAAGGCTTACGGACTTCCCGACGGTCAGGATCTTACCAGCGACGAATATGAGAGGATTGAGGCGGCGATCCTGTCTGATCCGCCCGAATATGATCCACTTCCGGACGATGTGTTTTGAGATATGCTATCACGCATCACACTTAGATTGGCTGTTTGCTTTTCACTTCCTGCCACCGCCGCGGACCTCCGCGTCATCGACGGCGACACGTTCGTGCTGAACGGAGAGACGATCCGCGTCGAAAACATCGACACGCCCGAGATAAGGCGCGCTCAGTGCGATGCAGAGAGACGCCTTGGCCTTGTCGCCAAATGGCGAGTTGAAACCATCCTGACACAGCCTGGCGCCAAGATCACGCTTCAACGGTTCCGCAAAGACCGATGGGACCGCACGATCGCCCGTGTGTCGGTCAACGGTCTCGATCTGGGCGAAATCCTGATTACAGAAAACATGGCTCGGCCCTGGCGCGGCCGGCGCGAACCGTGGTGTGAGTGAATTGGCTGGTTTCGGACACAGACACTTAAACTACGGTGGTGCATTCTTCGATGCTTGGGGTTGCGGACCATTTGTGATCACAAATGACGGTAAAACCTTCCGGTTCGAAGACAGCGATCGCTTCGGCCCGACGCGCCTCCGCGAGAACAATGAAATCAATGAGCGTCATCCCTATTTCGGGCATAGATCAGCATTCTGGCCGGCTTACGATGCCTGGAAAAAAGGCGGGCGGCGTGTTGCAGATGACAGGATCACTTGTATTTGGGATACCCTGAAACCCACGAAAATCTATCGCGTAGGTCGGCGCACCGCGGTCATCGTTGAGCACGGGGACGAGGGTGGTCCAACTGTCGACGTCACTGACGAAATGAAGGCAAAGGGTGTTCAACCCACCGATTTTTTGGACAAGTCGGCACGAAACAAGCCGGGTTCTCGCGGGGCCAAACCGATTGATTGATGGAGCGACCCTGCCGGTTGTCACGCGGCTTCCCGTTCTGTCGCGACCGCTACGATCGTGCTTGGTGATGCAGACGTGTGACACGTCAGCTTCGGCAAAGAATCCGTGCTGTGGTTCGCACCGGAAAAATCCGCCGGGATCTGGATATCCGCAATCAGGTTGCTCGTGTCGTCCCAATGCGCGTCAGCAGCGCTTGGAAGCTCATATAGCTTGACCCTGCCGCCATGAATGCCGTTTCCGGTGATTTCGACCCGATAAGTTTTTCCGTTCGTCAAAGTAATGCTGGACGGCAAGGCGAAAGAAACGTTCGGGCCGATGGTTGGAAACTCGCCCGCCCACAGGCGAGTTGACTGAGCCTGAAGTTGGTAGAAGAAGACTTTTCCCTCCCAGTAGGAAACGTCGGCTGTAATGGTGTCATCGCCGACACCCATCATCAGAAAGGCCGCGTCGCTGACGGTAAAGACATATTTGACGGTGCGCCGTTCCTTCGATGTGTCCCATTCCAAACAGCGAAAGGCGGCAACCGGAGCCCAGTTGGCTCCGCTTATCGTAATGCCGGCTGCGGTCCGGTTGAGTGTGGTTGCGCCATTGTGTTGCACACTGTCTGTGATTGCTGTCCCGATGTGCAGCGGCGATCCTGTCGATCTCAAATCCAGCCACTTCAAGCGATCAAAATCGGCGTACTCAGGTATGAGCGCGGACGCAAAAGCGCCGGCGTTGAAACAGTGGATGTATTCGATATCAACCGCGCAGTTGAACGTTGTGTCTTCTGTGTTCAATGTCAGTCTGCCTTCACCGAAATGCGCCGACTGAACCCCCTCAACAACCACCGTCACCCATTCTCCTGTCGCCAGGAGCTGGTGCATCAGATCGCAATCCGGATCATGATATTCGATACCATTGACGATCACAGACAAACTTGGGTCCACACCGCCATCATTGACGATGAACTTTGCACCTGATCCCTGCTCCCAGCGTAGGAACCACCAATCTCTTCCGACCCCGGTGAACAGAATGCCCTTGGCCGCTGTTGTGCGAATTCGGGCGACGACAGTGCATAAGGCTTGAGTGGCCGCTGTGTAAAATTTTGCAGCCATATAGTCGCTCGACCTGAACTCCATGTAGGCGGAACCGCCTGAAGGTATGCGCAAGGTTGGCCTCTTCGTCGGTTCAAGGGTCTGATAGAACTTATTGCCGAGCGCGTGTTCGACACCCGACAATCGAATGGCCTCGTCGATGAACGACACTTGGTCACCGTTTCCGGCCGCCTGCAATGGTGACGTCTCGCGATAGCAGTTTCGGTCCGGCTGAAAGGCCCAGTACATCTCCGTCGAATGTCCGATAAGACCCTGAGCGGTGGTCAACACACGGTCCGGATCGAAGGGCTGAATGAATTTCAGGCTGTTTGTGCTGTTGTGCGATGCCAGCGCTGCCGGCGCATCGAAGTGGAGCCTGGTGTTCGCCTCCCACGTTACCGTCGCCCAGGCGGCGTTTATGTCCCCTTCAGAGTAGTTCAGGCTCATATCGCCGTTGCGCCCTGGAACTGTAATGGCAACATTGTTATCCCGGTTGATCAGCTCGGCCTCTAAGGACGGCGGATACATGAACGAGCATACGAGACCGGACGACGCACCGACACCATGTTCATTACAGTCCTGCCAAGAGCTCCACGTCGAAGCCACACCGCGTTCCAGGCCCATTGCCGCGAATATCGCGTTGAGCACGCCTTTTTTTGCGGCGTCAGAAGAACGCAGGATGTAATGTCTAGTGTGCGTGGTCACTATTGGCACCTCCAACCCGTCGAATGGTTTGGTTTATCCCCTAAGACATTTTGGAAACGATCTCGGCCGCGCAGGAGGCTTCCAATTGAGCCGTCAAAGCCGAGTCTTCGATGATCAGCAGGGCGCCGCGATCGCCATTGATCCGCCAGACCCCGGAGAATCCGCTGTACTTTGCTTCGGTCCACGCAAATCCGCTGACCGCGAGGTTCGCATTCCTGAGAACAACAACACGAGGACCGGCGGCGGTGATTGCCGCGTGCAACTCTCCACGAGTTGAAACCGCGACAGTTCCTCCTCGACCGTCGAGCACCTTGAGGGTGGGTGTTCCGGCATTCACAGCCAAAGAAGTGTCACCGCTACCTTGAAGCCACGGAGCCAAAAAGCGTGATGTGTCTTGACCGCTCAATACGATCCCTTGCGTGTCGATTGTATTGATGCCGACCATTATTGCGACATTGCTACGCCAGGCGCCGGCCGACAGTGTGATCCTGCTGAACTCTGTCGAGCCGTCATAGGTCAGCTTCCGTCTGCTACCGGTAACCGAAAGAATCGGTCGGTTGGGATCTGATGATTGCACCTCGTCCATGGTGCCGGGATTGGCGAGATTTTTGCCCAATCCTACGGGATCGCCGTTATTTTCCGCAAACGTGGTTCCAGCAGACGTTGTGTAAAGCGATAGCGTGTCTGTCGGATCAATGAGAACGCCAGTTGCACCTGCTTTGAAGGCCGCCAACAGGGCACTGTAACCCGGTCGATCCAGGAAAGGTGGCCACGACAGGAGACGTGTCCTGTTGTGCTTTTGAAACCAGACATATGGCATCAGGGTTTGTTCCAGGTCTTCCAATAGCGACCGCGACCGTTGACGGCCCGGATGAAGGCCGGATTGGCTGACGTTCCATCTGCTTCGAGGCGGGTTTCATCAGATCGCCGGTAATGCAGTTCTGTGTTCACATCGGGTTGTGCCGCGGCGAAACCAAAGAACACGCCCCCGGCGCACTCGAAGGTAACCTCAAAGGCCTCACTGGCAGCTGCAAGCTGCACGTAGGCCTTATCGTCAATATTGAATGGTCCTTCCGTTACAACAGGCATTGATAGGTTCCTTTTTTGGCAATGTGAGCAAATACAGACGCGGCCGAATCTGATATGAACGGAAGTTGATTTCAGCCGGTCTAAGTGGTTTGCGAAATGTCACGGCTCTCAGGAAACGAATTCAACCTGGCTCTCATCCTTCGAGATCTTCTTGGATCGGAGGTAAAGGGTGTAGGACCGGACGTTCGGCAACTGGTCGATCTTTGGGAAGGCGATGATCCGGAAGATTTGCGGCCAGCAATAGATGGTCTGGAGCGCATCGGTTTCATAAATGTGGATCGCCGAATCGCCACATCGCATCCTGACATCGACAGCTCATTCAATGTGAATGATATTGCCGGCATTTCGGTGACCGAGGCTTTGCAGGATTACATGGATAAAGAGGGCATATAGCAGCTACTGCATCCCGCGCTCCCAGATCACCCGGCATCGCTGACGAAGCTTGATATTCTTTCCGGCGTAATCCTTGCGCGCGATGACCAGAAAGCTCTTTGCGTCCCCTACGTTGCCGAACGCCGCCAGGGTCCGCTGGTAATGAACGTCATCGTCCGACCACTCTTCAACCTTGAATGTCAACTCATCGGTGAGCGCCTTCGTGTCATCCGCCTTTTCCGGCTCCTTGCCGTCATGGGCATCCGTCAGCGCGCGGGCCAGCGTCCGGCAGACAAAGGACGCATATTCGAGTGAGCAAGCATTCCAGCCGTCATAAGCGACCGTGGAATGCGCCTTTCGATCGGCGTCTTCGATGAAGACGTGCGACCTGGTCTGCTTGACCTTCAGGGGAAATCTGATGTGGCTGAGAAATTTCGGCGGCAAGGTCCATCACGCTTTCCCTGCCGTATTGATTCTTTGCCGCTTGACTTAAATAGTGCGGGATCGGGAATTTGGGAAGCCTCGGAAGGTGCGCAGGACCTGGCGCTCAACGAGAGCAAGGCCCAGCCGAGCAGCACCAACACGATCCATTTGCTTTCCGACAGGCGAAGACGATTCATGGCCGCAGCTTTCGAACATATTCAACGATCTTGTCGAGATGGATCGTCATAAGCGACCGCAACAGACCTTCGCTTGTCAGGGCGAGCAGTGCAGCCAATGGTGCCTTGTATGTCTCGGGCTCCCACTCCATCCAATGCAGTACCGGATCTGTGAAAATCCATGCTGCGAACAAAGCAGCGACGACGGTCACGAGCGCTTGACATACGGACTGCGTCTTTGACATGAGCAGTTTCAGTATGATGGCGCCGAACACCGCGCCCCAGAATTTCCAGTCGTGGCCCAGCATCAAATAGGTTTCCCCGGGCGTGCCCACTCTGGGATTTTTTCTTCCCAGGAATGGCCGGCGGCCATGATGCAGGTGACGCCTGTCGTGGTGGTCATCAGGATCGTCCAGGTTCCCTTTTTCGAGGTATAGACCTCAAACATCGCTTTGCCGGACGATGAAAGCCCCAGTGCCCGAGGTGCTTCCTTGTATTTGTCGCTCAATGACTTGAGCAGGGATGTGCGATCGCCGCATGCCATTCCCGCTGCCTGCGCCTGTCGGTTTGCTGCGACAATAACGACAATCCCCATGGCAACAATGAAGGCCAGGAACACGGTCCATTCGATGATGCGTTTCATCTTCCGCCTCCGTTCGACCTGATACCATCATGCCAGCCCGCACATCGATCCACGCGAGCATTGGCACGAGTCAGTGCGCCGGCGGTTCTGACCAGCGCAGCATCAAGCCTGTCACCCTTTTGAACACCTGAACGCTCATGCTTTCGGCAGTCTGCAGGCAGATCGGGGATCCGACTGGCCTCGGCGATGGCTTGGCTGACGAGGCCGGCTTCTGCTTTCGACCGTTCCGCCTTGTTCAGCCGGTCACTCAGCGTTGTGCATGAGATCAAGGACAGCGTCATCAACAACGCAAGCATCGTTGACAGGACGCGCCAGCAGCGTGTCGATTTCATTGCTAAGACCCTCAAATTTTTGGTCTGCTTCGGTAAGCCGTGTTCGGAATTGATCATTCGCGCCCTGAAGCAGTGCTTCGCGACGATTCTTCTCCTGAATGATGATTTGGAGATTGCGCTCCCGCTCCCGTGCGGCTTCCAGTTCCGCACTGGCTACCAGTTCGGAAAGAGCCCGTTTGACGGCGTCAGCCTCCGCAAATTGGAAATAGAGGTAGGCACCGATGAATGCCCACAGCGGCAGCGTTATGCCAAAACTGAGAAACTTCCACACCCAGGACAAAAGCTTAACGGGTATCACGGATCCTCCCCCCTATTCAGAAGGCTCTTGTCATGCTCAAGCTTGTAGGCGCCGGCGAGCAGAGCAATCGACGCGGTCCAGAGCCAAATCAGAATGGACTCCATCGCCTCAATCATTCTCTCTTCCCCGGCGCCGTGTTTGTGACGCTTCTCAGCGCCATGTTGGCGCAGGTCACGAAACTGTTGAGACCGATTGCGATCAGGGCAGCATCACGGTCACTCAGGCCAAGATCGCCCAGATACTGGAGAATGAAGCCCGCCACTGTGACCAAGAAAGCCAGCACATTGAACAGGTAGGTTCGGTAACCCTTCATCGAATTCAGAACGGCCATATTGAGCCTCCAATGCTTTTCAGAGTGTCCCAGAACCAAGCTGCAGCGCCTCCGACCGCGATTACTGCAGCTGCAACAAGAGCGCCGACCGGGCTCGTCTTTCCCGATGTGCTTGGTTTCTTTTCGTCGGTGTGTGCGGGTGGTTCGCTGTCAAACCGCTGTCCGCCTTCCGGAGAGGTACGAACATCCAGAGGTGGCGACAGTTTGATTTCTTCCTCAATGGCTACGGCGAGTGTCGTTTCGACATCAAGCTTAGGCACGCCGCCCGCTTCTTCGATGGCCTTTCGGAAAGCCAGATAGTAGTCGGCGATCTGCTTCCATTTGTCTGTGATATTGACCGTGCGGCGCGCATTGCGCAGATCATCGTCACCGCTGTCGGGCAGATATTGAGCGATCCCGTGTCCGTGCCCGTTCCAACGCCCGTCCATGAGACCGCGGACAAGAATGCGCGCGCCAATTTCCGGATCCAGAACCTCATCAGGAAATTGCACAAGGTCGGTGCCAGCATCCGCACTGGATGTCTCGTAATTCTTTTTCCAAGTGAGTTGCACCTGACCGCGTCCATAATAGACGTGGCCATAAGGCGGTTGCGGCTTGGCATACTTGGCGACAGCCGAATTCGGCCCGCGCTGTGCAGCGAGGCGATTGACCCGCTGACGGGCCTGCGCGTCATTCTCGGCGAATCCTTCCCGTACCGGAACCATTCGCCGGCCAGTCTCGTGATAGGCCGTTGCGAGCGCGTAGGCGAGCGTCTTCGCCCGCCCGTCGCCATGTGTCGCGAAGGCAAGAAGGATGCCCTCAATGCCGACGACTTGTCGCTGTGATAGGGACGTGCCAAACACGCCACTCTCACGACGCCGCAGCGCCGCGTAGAATGCTTCGCGGTTCATCGTGTCTTCCTTATGATTGAAAAAAAGGCCCCCGAAGGAGCCTGTCAGAATTGACGCTTGAAGATTGAGTAGCCGTTTCGCGTTCGCTTCGATTGCCTGAACAGTCGATAACCTGGATGTGCCTTCAGCAATTGATGTGCAGTCCAGCACTTGAATGTCCGAATGTCATCCAGCGCGATCACCTTGGCCCCGAGGACTTCCAGAAGCTCGCGCTCTCCTGCAAATTCGGATCCGTCGATCAGAACGAAATCGAAGTGCCGGATTCCATTTTCCTCTTTAATGAGGCGGATGCCATGCCCGTCTGTTCCCTGTTCACGCAGATAACAGAGATCGGCCTCTATTTCCTTACAGGCGGTCTCGTATTTGTGACGGGCTTTCTTCAAATTGAAAGGATTGCGTACCTTGTGAAAAAAGTGAAACAACTCCTCTGCGCTCGGAAAGTCTGAAGATGGAATGGATGAAACGTTGTAACATCTGACGAACGTGTCATTCTCATAGTGGTTTCGCAATGTGTCAGCGCGCTCGCGACTGACCTCAACGCAGAACAAACGTACGTCTGCGCGATCTGGTCTTTCCCTTATGCCGGTGACAAGCGCATTGGTGCTGCCTTCACCGCTCGATGAGCCAATTTCTAGAAACGTCTGCAGTTCATGAGACCCAGCAAGTTGCTGAAGGTCTCGATGGAACACATCGCCAAATATTTCCGGTGGAATCTTTCGTTGGAGCATAAAAAAATACCGAAAAACCAATATCGGCAAGCTACAGAAAACACTTAGAAAAATCAACTACAGGTTAGGTTTTTTCAACCGGCCACGAGAAATTGAAATCAACACCTACGAGGGCAGCTCTGGCCACCGCTCATCGTCACCGATCGGATCGGCCGCGTCCGGATCGGCCCCGATAATCTCGGCGGCAGCATCAACCGCATCGAAGAAATCCGATCCGTCCCGAATGCGGATCAGCGTGGCCTGTTCCTCGGCGGTCAAGGTTTCGCCAAGCGCTACCTTCGAATTCAGCTTGATGGCGATGTTTGAGTATTTGTCCATCGATCTCTGCAGGCCGAGCGGGCTGACATCTTCAATCAGGCCGTCCGTCCTAGTCTGATTGATATAGCCGACCTTTAGAACCAAAACGTGTTCCACCGCTTCGTGTGGGACAACACGCGGCGGTGGCGTCGGTGCGGTGTATGTGCCATCGTCATTCGCCGTGTACTCGGAAAAAACGTCATCCGGGATTTCCGTCATTGCCGGGTTCGGAGCCATGATGTTGACCGATATGGTTCGTTCTTCGGTCTCTTCAATTTCGATCTTGTCACCGACCAGTTTGCCCGTAATCGGCACATCTATGGTGTGCTGATAGGGCACTTGGATCATAGGACGCTCAATGTGAACCTCCTGGACGACACCTTCATGTATGATCGCGTATTTCATTAGGTTCTCCAATATTTGACGCGCAAATAGACCTCTGTGCCTCGGTTCGCCCGAAAACCATTGTAAGTAACCGCGCTGTTCGAATTGACCTGGATTTCATGCTGTTTGCCGGCGGTCACTGGACCGCCGCCGGACAGGACGACATTGACGTTTGTCGTAGAGTTGTTCGAGTTGGCGTCATGGCTCGTGCTGCGGCCCATTTCCACGCCATCGGTCACGTTAACGAGGCGAAGCTGCGTCTGTGCCGAATTGTGGTTCACAACACCTTCGAACTCCACCCAGCCGTTAAACGCCGGCGTGAAGCGATTGGCCGACAGAGCCAGCACTGTGTTCTGATTTCGAACGATTGTGTTGAGTGTTCGGGTTACCCATGCATTCGCAGTGCCGACAATCTCGCCATTAGTGTTCTGTGGCTTCTGATCTTCCAGGACGGCCATAGGTGCGGCCTGCGCTTGGATGTAGTCATGCAGCCAGCCATAGGTTGCAGTCCAAACATCGCCGGCATTGGTCAATCTAAATCTATGACCAGGGCCACTGCCAGCAGACCCGCCATAACTGATGTCTAAATTCTCATCGACTCCTGGATCAGCGTTGATCCGCCAATCGTAATCGGACTGGCGATTGGCGGAGCTCATGTCGAGATAGCCAAACCCGGAAGGATCAGTGGCTCGCGCTTCGAACCCAGCCCAACTGTTAATGATGGTAATATTGCCGTTGTTTGAAACCAGACCATTACCAAATTGAGCCAAGCCACTTTGCCTGCGTATGATAACTGGCGTGGAAAGATAATTGCCGGCATCATCATAGCGGTTGATGAAGTAGTCGCTGCCCGTATTACTGCCCTCCTCGCTAACTGAACTCGCACCAGACAACCACCTGCGAGACGCGCTGGTTCGAAGCACCATACCTCTCGTTGTTCCGGCAATACCCCTTAAATCTAAATACGCATCCCCACTCGACGTTGAAATCGTGACGTTTTCTGAAAACTCATTCACAATTGGTCGGCTATATCCAACACACTCCCAAACGCCCGCAGCTCTCTCATGAAACATCGCATAGTCGCCGGCCTGCGTGACGATGTTCTCGCCATTCGGCAGAACGAGATTGGCGCCATGCGTCAAGGTAAGCGCGCCGCCGAAGCGGAGCACGATCAGGCTGCCGACGCGCAAGGTATTGATACTGGTGATTGTCGTCGTTCCGGTAACGGTGAATACATTACCGTCACCCGGTATCGTCAAAGCTGCTGCTGAGGCGATGTTCGACCCTGCGAAGAAATTCACTTGGGCTTTGTGGTTGATGGGATGAATGGCGAATAGCGGGATGTCGTTCGAACCATCGTACAGGTTCATGATCCAAGGGGTGCTGGACGTGTCCAGCCACTTCATGCCGGCTTGGATATAAGAAGGCCGAGACGCTCCGCTATGCATTGTTGCCAATGCGTCGAGACTTTCATCCACTTGGACTGCCCAGCCTTCCGGCGTGATAGATCCCTCTGCGGACGTGCGTTGAGCTCCAAAATTTGTTGGTTGTGTCATTGAAGGCTCCCGTAACCGAAGGCATGAGCGTCGAATGTGCGACTGATTGGATTGTTGCTCTGATCGAAGAACGCAACCGTTGCGCCGTTGGCGCTCTTACCCGTTACAGTCCAATAATCACCGGTCTGCATATCCTGCGCGGTGATCTGCAAATCCTTCAGCGCGAAGAAGGGCGGGTTGAACTGGAGCTGATAAGCGCCTGCTCCAGACGGGATATCCTCAAAGGCGATGATCCTGTCTGGCACATCGGCGGTGAATTTCATGGTCGTTACAAGCGGGCTGAGATCGGCGCTTTGAGAACTGAGAAGAAGACGGAACTCGAAGGCGCGCGCAGTGTAGTCACCAACAACGAAATCCTGCCATGCGCTCCAGACCGGCGCACCGTTCGGATCGTCACTTGTCATCCTGATCTGCTGGATCACATTCCACAGCGACGGATCGTTCCCGAAGAAATCATCTGCGGCAAAAAAGTCGGTCCGGTCAAAAAAGTTATCCGAGTATTTGACGCCGCCGGCTACGATATCGGAAGACATGCGAACTGTCATTTCCGCCGTCAAATCGATGCGCTGCCCGAGCTCGTAGACGCCAAAGAGAACACGCACACCGCCGCGAAACATGTCGGCCGGCTCGAAGAAATCAGCCGGTGAAAAGAAGTCTGCATCGTTGGCAAGGACAACCGCGTTGTAGACATGCTCGAAGGCCGTGCCGTTGTGCTGTCCGGAGAAAGGCGGCATTTCGTTAACTGTCTCGACCACGTTGTATTCAGAGATCGGCGTGACGTTGACGATGACGATCGCCGGATTTGCGCTGTAGATATCGTTCCAGGACCGTGCGCGGATCAGGAACGAGCCGCGCAGGTAGGGAATTGTCAGCGCGTTGCCGACGAATTCGGTTCGAAGCGGCGTTGCTGTCGCCCAGGTGGGATTGACGACATCGGATGTGTGGCGGATTTCGTAGTCACGGAAAACCGTATCGATCACCGCGCTCCAGGACAGGATCAGGTTGGTGCCACTGACAATGGCTCGAAATTCGGCTACGTCGGCGGGGGCCTTTGACGGACCGTCGATGTTGATTTCATATTGAGCGCTCCAGGTGGATATCGTGTCGGCGAAAACAGATTTCACCCGGAAGAAGTGCTTTCCACTATCAAGATCGGAAACCACTATCGACGTATCAACAACTTCAACCGGAGTACTCCAGTCACCGGTTTCCGGTTTGTGTTGAACCAGGTAATTTCGGATTCCTGCTGCGGCAGGCGAGACCCAAGACAGGTTCACACTTGCTACGATTGTTCCATCAACAACCTCAAGAACCGGTATTCCCGAAAGATCGCGTGGCGGAAACTGCCGCAAATCGATGGGTTGACTGATATTCGGATTAAAAGCCGGGATCGTGCCTGTATCTGCGTTTTGTATCTCCGGTGCATCGTCAACCAGTTCAAGAGTTGCCGACAGCTTGTCGGCCGGTTTTATGGAGTAAACACGGCATACGATGCTTTCTTTGCCAACCTCACCGTACATCCAAAGATCACCGACGTTTGGCGCAGTCTGTGTAGCGTCGGGCACGAGACTGATCGTGTTCGAAAGCGCTGGTCCCAACGTGGCTATGTTTCGAAGAGAACTACCGCCATCTTGTGTTCGGAAGCGGATCACATAGCTCTTGTCGGCCTCAATCGCGATTTCCGAAGTAAGCGTGACGGTATCGCCATTGACGGCCTTAACACGACCGGAATCGAGACCAACCTTCAACACGTCATGGGTTAACCGGACCCGGCTGCCGCGTGTGCAGGCAAGGTGTTCAAAATCCGTGGTCAGCTCATAGACTTCCCTGCGAAGTTTATGCTGCGCAATGTGATAGCGACCGTGTTTGTAGATCAAATCCCGATCTGTGATGCCGGGAAACTCGACAACCTCGTAGCGTGTTGTATTGGTCTCGTCATAGCCGTCTGCAAAGACCAGCCGTTCATCTTCCTCGTAGGAGTTTTGCGCATCGACGAACCGGATGCGAAGCGCTTGGATCTTGTCCGAATAGCCGCGTGATGACTTGAAGTTCGAAGAGTTGGCCGGTGTGAAATGCTGAACAACGGGCGCCGACGCATCTTCCCAGATCACGGACCATTTGCCATCCAGAAACACGCGGTTGGCCCGACCGGCTGCACAGATATCGGCAAGCGTGTCCCATACCGACGACACGAAATCCCGGTACATGTTGAAGGTGTAGCCGTTGATCCGGCAGAAATCGTGCCAATCCTGAAGCGTATCGAGGTCGATCAGACTGTCCGGAACCGGCCGCTTGTTGGCCGGCCCCTGAAGCACATGCCGGAACAAATCGGCGGGATTGCTGGAGACCTGATTGTCTACCCACGCTGTTCCGTTCCACGACTTGACCAGCTTCTTTGCGACGGCATTGAAGGTTTCAATAGCTCCCGAGAGTTGTGACGAGGCTTTAATCCTCAGCGTCGTCAATGCAAGCGGAGCCGGCGGGTTGACCGGGCTTTCGTTGGTGACTGATCTTATCGCCGTCCAATACAGCGACTCATGCGGGATTGTCTCTGTCAGGTGGTAGTTTTGTGTGCGCTGAATGCGAACATCGTATTTGCCGCGCGGAACATCGAACGAATAGGATTTTCGAATGGCCTTTGTGCGCTGGCCGGCAATGCGTTCGTTGACATGGAGTGTCCAGGGATCGGATGGGAGTGCCGAATTCAGCCGGTACTCGATCCTGATTGTCACGCCATAACCGATATATCGGCCCTTGTTGTCCTTAACGAAGATGCCGTTTGGCGCCTGAACGTCGACAACGATCCTGTCGGTATCGTCCATGGTCGTGCGTACACTCTCGACGAACGGCTCCAGTTCAACATTCAGTTGTTCTTCGATGACCTGATTTGGAAACAGCGAAGGAGGATCGTCCGTCGCGTAACCGACACGGTTCTCAATGGTTACCTCGTCAAACTCATCGAGATCGGTCTCACCGATTTTCAGTTGCTCAAGCTCAATGGGTCCGTAGCCCCAGCAAACCATGATGGTGAAAAACTGATCGTCACCGACGAGTTCTGTAAACGGTGAGGCGGCATAGTTGGGAGCGACGCGATGTGTCCCAAGAAGATCCGGCAGTGCGCCGTATGGGTTGATGCGATTGCGGCCGCCGCCGATCGAATATGTCGCGCTGCCGTCGTCCTGACCCAAACGGGGATTGCCAACGGGAAACAGCGCGTTGAGCAGCAACGAACCCGAGATCGTGATCCCGGCTGTGATCGCGCCTGTTAGCAGGGCACCGGCTGTTGTTCCGATCAGTCCTGGTGCGATGGCACCAAGCAAATACGGCGCGACAACGGAAGCAACGACAGCGATCAGAAGACCGAGTACCTGCCGGAAGAACGGCCCAACGCCCTTTCCGGGTACACATACAAGTTGGGCCGATTCGTTGACGATGGTGCCGGGCCGTTCTTCCAACGGAATGCGGCGTCCGTCGGCGGTCAGTGCGCAATCGCGCCCCGCAGCAAATCGACACTCGATTTCCGCCGCCGTCATGCCAGCCGGAACTGTCTCGATCCGCGGCTTTGCCATCGGATGATCGAGGACGGTCACGCAGATTTCCGAGTTATCGAAAATCTCCGGTGTGACCTCATAGAGCACGATGTTCATTGGATCAGGCGATAGGTTCCGACAATTCGATTGGACATGGCCTGGTCGATCCGTTGCAGGATCGATGGCGCTGCGGCGCTTTCAACGTGCAAGAGGTGTCGGCGTGGAGCGATAATGCCGACGTGGCAAGGCACGCCGCCGCGATTGAGGACCGCGACATCACCCGGCCGGTTTTGTGTGACTTCGGTCCAGTTATGAATGCGCGCGGCAATCGCGCCGCCCGCCTCGCGAGCACCGCAGCCAAAAGCGTAGGCGTCAAGATAGCTGTCGAGTTCAACTCCGAGCTCGTGCTGATAGAACAACCGAACCAGACCCCAGCAATCGAAGCCGGAAAACGTCCGGCCGTGATCGACCCAGTAAACGCCGATGTACCGCTCGAAATTCATCAGGTGAGTCCTGGGAAATAGGCCTTGGTGAAGCTGTCGCCCGGATAGGGTTCGGTGGTCAGGTGATCGATTGTCAAATCGACTGTAAGAGACACCAGAGTGTATTCTGAGTTCGTCATCTTCAGCTGCGGAAAGGAGATTTCCACGACATCAGGGGCCGATGCCAGCACCGCCTCCAGCAACACAATCGCACCCTCCTCGATCGACCGGATCGCGTCGATCAACTCACGTCCGACATTGTCGATCGCAAGGCTGGCTCTCGGGTCGCCCCCGTCAATGTCTTCAGGAAGAAGCACGTCTATTGGCGCGAACAAAAATGTGTTTCCCCGGCTGATGGTTCCGTATTGCAAGGGATTCGTGGACAACCTTTGCGTCGGGTCGGTACTCAGTCGAAGTGGCTCGGTCAGATCGGCGTGTTCGAACGTAAGGAGGAAGGCAACGACTTCACCGGTTTCCTGCGAATACAGCGCAAGCCGGAATTTGTCCGAAAGCGTCCGTCCGCTCACGGCAGCACCTCAAGTCTGAGACGAACAAGCAATTCCAGACCGCCTGTCGGCTCTACAACCGGCAACTCGTCGGCAAAGCGTACAAGCAATGTCGATCCCTCATTGACAGGATCGGGAAAATCGAAAGCTAGCGTACCGTTCAGCAATGTCGTCACGACAAAGGTTTTCAGCGTCGACCACTGCGCGCGGTCGATGAACATGATCCCTTCCATCGGCTCGACATTGTTCGAGGTCAGAGGACGCACCTTTGCCGGACCGATATCGACCGGGGACCGCAAACGGTTTTCGGCAAGACCGAACTGGGCGCCATCGACCTGTAGGCGCTGAGGCAGTGTCGAGGGCCAGGTCGCCATGGTTACCTTCTTGCCACCTGAGTTCGATTGCCGAAAACGTTTCTCAGTGCCTTGTTCGTCTTGCTGCCCTGACTTCCGATCTTGGAAGCGACCAGATTATCGACAAAGACATCGATCTGGATGCCGTCGGCGGTCTGACTTTCCTGCGTCTGCAGCTCCTTGCCTTCGTTGTTCACCAACCGGATCGTGAAATTGTTCATGCCTCGAAACGGGATAACGTTGCCGCCGACGTAACCGCCCTCCTGAAAACCCCGCAATGCGTTTTGATGAAGCGCTTCCAGTGTTCCGACACCGATCGCCTGCGTGGCCTTGGCGCTGAAGACATATTCCTTGGCGTGGACAAGCCCCTTGACCTGATGTGTCGCTCCATCACCAGTGTATCCGCCGGGCTCGAAAAGCCCGACAGCGCCGCCGGCGACCGCTTGCAGTTGCGAACCGCCGAAACCGCTCGACAGCAACTGCGAAACCCAGCCCGCGATTCCGCCGCCGCCACCAATACTGGCCGGTGCGGACGGGAATGAATTCAGAAGATTGCGAATGCCACTGTTCAGTGAACGGGTAAGTCCCTGGCTTTCGTTCGCGAATTCGACGGCGGTTTGCGAAAGCGATTTCGCACCGCCTGCCAACTGTGAAGTCAGACCGGACGCGCCAGTCCTGAGATCGCCAAGAGACGAACCGGTGCTGTCGACCGACCCTGAAAACTGTTGCAGCGCCTGTTCCGCTGCACGAAGACGGCCCAC
This sequence comes from Hoeflea sp., assembly GCF_984452065.1. Taxonomy (NCBI): domain Bacteria; kingdom Pseudomonadati; phylum Pseudomonadota; class Alphaproteobacteria; order Hyphomicrobiales; family Rhizobiaceae; genus Hoeflea; species Hoeflea sp. The sequence goes on from NZ_CFHWAF010000022.1 coordinate 38,737, forward strand.
ATAATTGTGCATGGCTTCGGGATTGCTGAACGAGAACCCCAAAGGCCGTTCAAAACCGCCGAATGCATTGACGGCCTGCCGAACGTTGCCGCTTGAAGACAGGTTCTGAAACGCACGGTTTTCCGTGGTCATCAGTTCATGCCAGGCAAACTCCAGCTGTCGTTGGACGTTTCCAAGGTTCTGACGACCGCCAAGGAAGCGAAATAGATTTGGACTGCGGTCATTGTGCTGGAACAACCCAAAGGCGTTTCCGCTATCGCCGACGGCGAGCGGATTGAAGGCACTCTCGGCCTTCATGTGACCGAGTATGCCGGCGACCTGATGATCGGCAAGGCCCTTGCCGGAAAAGAAGTTCCATGCCTGTTGTGCTACCGCGTTGACGGTTTGTGACAATGGCGCCGCTGCTGGTGTATGTGCAGCATTTGACCGTGATGATCCCGCATTCACCAAACCGGACAGGAGACCATCAAGGCCACCGCGATTTGCACCGGCACCGCCGACAAGGCCGTCGAGCATATTGTCTATGGCCATGTCGAACAAGCGGTCGGCAATACGCGACAACGCATTTACTGCGGCATCGCCGAACGCCTGCCAGAGTGTCTTTCCTTCCCTCAGTCCTCCGAGCAGATCAGTAAAGAAGCCCTTGAAGGTCGAACGTGTGAAGTCGATGGCCTCCCGCGACCGTTCGAGCGATAGAGACGCAGCCGCATATGCCTGCGCCTGCTGCTTTATCTGGGCGGTCTCCGCGGCGGTCAGTGTCTGTCCGCTTCGAGCAGCAGAAGCGAGAATCTGCTTTTCCTTCAGGAAGGCCGTGGCCTCAAGCTTGGTCATGCCCAAGGCTTTTTCCTGATCCCTGAGTGCGTCGGTTTCCGCGCGGAGCCGATCAAGTGCGGATTGCCGGTTTGTCAGCCCTTTGAGTATGTCATCAATACCCTTGGACCTGTTTCCTTCCGATGATGACGAAAGACCGGCGCCACCGGTATCCGTTGCCTGAAGCGGCTGAAGACGTGTCGTCCTGTTTGGATCGTCCAGCAACGCAATATCGCGGTCGACACGGTTGCGAATCTCGTTGATCCGAAGTTCATAGGCCAGCCGCGCTTTTGCCAGGTCCAGCTGTACCTGTGCGACTGCGCCCGCGAATGGATTATCCATCTGTCCGGTGTCACTTGAGAAAAAGTCAATTCTCTCAAATCCCGCACCGAGCGCATTCATGCCATCGATGGCAGCGTTGACGGCGCCGATGATCGTGTTCACCGCCGACACGACCTGGCTCGACATGAAATTGACGGCCGAAATCACACCATCGGCGATGCCGGCCGCAAGCCCATTGAACGCCGTCGAAACCGTATCCTTGGTAAGAAGGAATGCCGCTTCAAAGGCTCTGATATCTGCAACGGCAAGGATCATCTGTCGCTCGAAAGCGATAGACAGTCGTTCAAGTGCCGGTACGACTGTCGGAAGCAGATCAGTTCCGAATTTTGTAATCGATTCCCTCATGCGCGATACAGCCGCATCGAAGCGGAACGAAAGAGAATCCGTGACCACCTTCAATGCTTCGTCGGTTGCACCGGCCTTGTTTTCCATCTCTGCCAGATTATCGATCAGCACCTGTGACGCGCCGCCCGAGAACGCCATTGCGGCGTTCAGTGCCTCGACATCGCTGAAAATCTTCGCCAACGCTTCTTTCGAGCCACCCGTCTTGCCGACGATTTCGGCAAGGAACCCTTGCAGACCTTTCGCGCGGAGCGCGGCTGTGTTGAACTCGATACCGAGCGAGCTGGTAAGGTCGATCGCCTGTTGGGTGGGCCTTGTAATGGCGACAAGAACGCCGCGAATTCCAGTAATGGCCTGAGACGTCGATTGACCCTGCGTGGTCAGGGCGGCTGTTGCTGCCAGAAGTTCATCAAACCGAACCTCGAGCGAAGCGGCAATCGGGATAACTGCGCCGAGACCGGTTGCCAGTTCCGGTACTGTGGTCTTTCCAAGCCGCACCGCCGTAAACAGCGCATCGCTCGCCTCAGCCGCACCCAACCCCTGAACGCGGTAAGCATTTGTAGCCGTGGTCAGGATATCGACTGCTGTGACAGTGTCCGTAACGCCTGCCTTGGCAAGCCGCGTTGATTCACGAACGAACTCGCTCGCCTGTTTAGCAGTGCCTACGCCGGCCGAGATCGCTTGATAGTAGGCTCTGACGTTCTCGGTCGAATTTCCACCGAACTCGATAGCCAGACGTCGCGCCGAATCCCGGAGATTGTCCAGATTGTCCCGTGCATTCGTGGACAGAGTGCCGACTTCGGTCAGCGCCCGATTGAGCTGTATTCCCGACCGAAACGCCAACACAGTCGCAGCGGTTGCGAAGGCGGTGACAGCTGCCGTAACGCGAGCCACGCCACGCTCGAGCGATTGAGCGGATCGAGCAGCACGTTCGTTGGAACGACTGAACCCGTCAACTGCTCGACCTGATCGCCTAGCCGCACGACCGAATTGATCGAGTGCCGTGCGGCCAGTGCGACCGAATCTGTTGACGCGGCGTTCGGTTGCAACAGCCTCGCGGCCGATATCCTTGAACTCGCGTTTGACGACATCGGCGCCCGACTTCGCGCCGGACGGATCAACGACGATGGCAAGGCGCTTTTCCGTCATTGTCCGTTCTTTCTGGCGTGAAGTTCGCGATAGGCACCGTCAACGCCGAGCACGATCTCCATCAGATCGACACGAGCGCTTGCATCGCGAAGATCCCAGAGATCGCAATAGGCCTTGATTTCGCTGATTGAGATCGGTTGTGGTTTCTCTATTGTCTTTTCCGCGCCGACGATGACGTCGACGCGGCGCGTAACCGAAAGTGCCATAAAGGCCTTCCAGTAGAACGTCAGTTCGGGTGCGTGTTCGACCTTGTTGCGAAGGGCAGGGGGATCGAACGTTGGATCCTCGTCAACCTTGTCACGAAGGAAGGTTTCGTATGGCCCCCAGGTTACTTGCCACTCGAGGGCTTCGATGAGTTTTTTGTTGCGTTCTCGTTTCCGCTGCCGACGAAGTTCTTTTTGTCGGTTGCGTCTGCGACAACGTCATCGAACAGGGGTTCGCATTGCGTGAACAGTGCGATGACATTCTCGCGATTGCATGGCGCTTCAGTACCGTCCTCGAATTCAAAGCCCCTCCAGCCAACGATGACATGATCCGCGTATAGTTCTGCATGCAACTGCAGGCGTTCATCTGCGGGAATCTCGTTGTTTTCGATCTGTTTTTGAATGGGCTTGAGGACAGTGGCTTCTGCGGACAGATATTCCCTGTTCTGGCCGCCAGCCTGCTTCATGGTTATTGTCCGGCCCGGTCCGTAGGAACGGGTAATCTGATCACGAACATAGGTGTAGGCACCCATGCCCGCAAAACGCGGCTTGGTCATCATAATCTCCTGTAGCGGGTAGGTGCGGGAGGTCCGGCCCGCTCCCGGTCCTCCCGCGATCTGCGCAGAATTATCGAGCGGGTTTTTCGATCAGGCCCTTCTCGCGAAGCTTGGCCTCATCGATCCAGTCGGAGGGCACCGGAATCTCGACGCCTTCCTGAAACTTGGTCTCGACACCGCCGGGATAACCGGTGAAGTCCTTTTTGGGGATGATCTTCGTCTTGCTCTTCGACATTATGCGACAGCCCTCGTGATCTTGATCACCGCCGCTTCAGTTGCATCGTAAATCGACGTGTAATCGAATTGGGCGAGAACATCGGTGTCATTCCCGCCGGCCAGAATCCTCGGATTCTTCAGTTTGATGGCCGGCAACAGAAAAGTGTATTTCTTGTTTGCGTCCGCACCGACGGTCCACTGCAAGGCCAATGAGGTGCGTGCCGGAATGGTATTGTAGGCCTCGAAATTGCTGAAATATGCTGTCAGCGCCCCTACGGTGACCATTCTGCCAGAACCGACGCCGGCAAGCGC